>DAHXOZ010000240.1 GCA_027364635.1 bacterium
ACAATTATAACGACATTAGCATTCAACTTTAATCGTATTGCTTTAAAATTAATAAATGAAAAGAAGACGTTTGCCTCGTATCCATCCGGAGTTTGTATGTAACGCAAGGCTTTGGTAGCGCCGGGTTTGGAGGTAAAAAATCCAAATCCAACAAGCCCCTTTATCATCGGGTAAAACTGAGGGGCGCTGCTATTTGTATTTGTATGGTTCACCTTTTTTGATTCATTTTCCAAAGAGCGGAGTATCTCCTGTTTTTGTGGAACAGTAAGTTTTGTAAATTGATTTCCGTATTTACTTGTACTTATTTTTTTGACCTTATTAATTCCTTCCCAAAAAACAGCTTGCTCTTCGGGAGTATAACAATCGGTAACATACACTTTCATGAATGCCCCAACCTGTGCGGCCCTGGCGCCCGGCGATGTGGCCGTGGCAGGGATAATCGTTTCTCCAATCTCATCCAGTAGCTTTATATTTTCTTCTGAAAAATATTTGTCTTCAACGCCGGTATTACAGGATGGGAAAAGGATTTCTGTACTTACCAAAGCTGCCGGAAGAATGATGGCTACTGAACCGAGGAAACGCCTTCTTTTCATTTATTAATTTTAAAGCAATACGATTAAAGTTGAATGCTAATGTCGTTATAATTGTTGAAAAAGGATTGATTAACTTCCTGCATTAAAGCAACAGGAAAATACAGCAACGATGCATTACTTAATGCTGCAATTACTTTACGGCAATCAAAATAAAAATCGTAATCATTTGTTGCTTTACTGTGAACTTCCGTGAGTGCTTGCTTCCAGGGTGGGTTGCCCGGGTTGCCAACCTTTTGATGGTTGGCAACCCTGATCCGCAACAACAAAAAAGAACTTAATATATTTCTTCAGTAATTAAGCCGCGGGATCTTTATTTTATTAATTTTATTGCATGAATAAACGCACCGGCGCAAAGGGCGCTTTGCTCGATGAATACGAAAGAGCACTATCTGAATTGAAGCAAGTAATCGCCGACATTTCTCCAACGGAGCTTACTTTTCCTGCAGATACCACCACCACAGACGAAAACTGCGTATCCATTCAATCTATTTTGACGCATGTAGTCAGCGCCGGATATTCTTACGCAAACTACCTACGTAAATTTAAAAACGCGCCCTTTAAACCCTGGGGAAAAACCGCCCGCACTTCCATTGCTGATTACAACCACGACTTAAACCAAATGTTTTCATACACCATTGAAACATTCGGCTTTTTTGATGAAGAAGATACAGGGCCTGAAACAAATTACAGGATGGTAACAACATGGGGCCAAACTTATGACATTGAACAAATGTGGGAACATGCCATCGTTCATATTCTGAGGCACCGGAGACAAATAGAAAACTTCAGGAAAATGATGAGGTGATTCGTGGCACACGAAACACTTCAGTCTTTATCTCAGGAAATGTGGTTCGTGAGACACCGAACCATGGCAGCAGTTTCGCTGCACTAAGTTTGCAAACACTACGGGATATTCAGAAGTAAAAAAACCGTTAAAATACTTCTCCCAGGTTGCCTACAAAACCTTTGGACCCCTTGGTTCCAAAGCCATAATCGATACACAAGTTCGTTCTGGAAAATTTATTGAAATTAATCCGAAGGCCGAAACCAATAGCTGGTGATATTACCTCTAATTTGTTGCTTGCTAATTCTGAAAGAGATTCCGCATTTCCAAAGATTACGCCACCAAGTAATTTGTTCCTTGAAATATTAAACCGCAATTCTGCTTCCAGGTCAACCATCTTTTTCCCGATAAACCTGCCTTGTTCATATCCTCTTCCTGTATTATTATAGGTATCTGAACCAGTTCCCGGAAGATCCAGGTAAGGTGGATTGCCGCCAAGGGTAAATACGCTATAAAACCAAAATGCCAGCACCGAATGCAAAGGCATTTTAATATACTTCCTCAGGTCAAACATAATAGAATTCCAGTTGGTGTTTGAACCTAACAAGGTAAAATTTTGATTGAATTGAACATTCGCATAAAAACTACCTCCTTCCGGGTTGATAGAATTTTTCCTTGAATCATATAAGAGATCCAAAACAATACCTGACGAAGCAGAGGTCTTACTAAAACCATATTTTTCAAAATCCGTAATCCGTCCGGGCTTTACACCTGATTCGGAAATTCGCCAGTGATAGTCAAGTTGGTAGCCTGCTCCCAGGTATAAATTCTTTTTGATATTTCGTAGAATAAGTTCATGCAGCCTTAAGAGTTGATAGGATACTATATACTTGTCATCCAGTGTGGTATATCCTCCGAAACCATAAGTATCCTGTGGATAATTGAGATAACGCCAATCGCCGAGCAGATTATACTTATTGCCAGGTGTCCATACGGAAGATTGTATTGGAATGATGAATTGTTTTTTTTGCGTATACTTTATGGCTCCCAGAAAAGAAGAGGTATTGGTTTCCTGTTTTACACTGGTCATGAAAGCTACATTCCCGGCAATTCCCGGAGAGAAACCAGTGGCGATTGTGTATTCCACTATCGGAGCCACCGTAAAATATAAACGGGTATTTTTATTCCCGGAACTATCCAGCCTTGCATCCGGATTCTTATGCAATACAAGGTATACTAAATCTATCAGGTCTCTTTCTTGCCTGAACTTGCTACCCTCTTTCGGCTTTGTGGTATCTGCACTATTATCATGAGGTGAGGGGTTTGTTTGTGCAGCTACTGTTATGCAGAAGCAACAGGCAAACATCATCCCTCCGAAAAAGCTGCAGGCGCTGCAAATGATTTTTCTCATGATTTTTTATCTATACAGGTTTTCCCTTTCCATCCTCACGCAATGGACGTTGCTTTGGCAAATGAAACACCCCTTGCAGGAGACGTTCCTGGAAATAAAATTCAAAAGCTCCAAAAAAGCAGGTAAATTCTTTTGCAAATTGTTCTTTAATCCGATCAAAGGAAATCATCATTTTTGACAATTGATTAAGTAAGTAACTAAATTTTAAGTAGCTCCCATTTATCTTTATAAGATAAAATATTTCCTTTCATTAACCTTGTTTGTGCTTTAAATTTTTGTTTTAGCTGAGGAATCTTATCCGAAGGTATTATATAAAAATCTGGAAGTACAGTTGGGGTTTCAAACTTTTTATTATAAATAACAACTACTATAAAATGGTTTATTGCCTTCTTAACATTATTGATTGGCACAGAACTATAATCTCTAATACCCTTTACATCTATCGACAGAGACTGCCCGTTTTTTGCTTTTACGCACCGGCCACATCAGCTTTTTGCTAAGATATCATCTTCCATAAAGTGAGACGTTGCTGAGAAGAAAAACTAATTTTAAAATAGCATTAACTTTTGAAAAGCCACCTTTACAACAAATAAAGACGGCTGTATTAAAAAAAATCATAACTATCATGGCAAGTTTTGTTACAAGAGTAGAGCTATACGGAACACCCACTGAAGAGGTTTACAACAATCTTCATATCGCAATGAAAGAAAAAGGCTTCTCAAGAACATTTATGGATAACGGTAGCCGATACGACTTACCTCACTCAATGTATTTACTGCCAGGTGGCATTTCAGCTACACGAACAGTGGCTATTGCAAAAGAAGCCGCCGATACTGTATGGAAAGACTTTTCAGTACACGTTACGGAAACTGTTGAAAGAATGGAATACTATAATCTTAGATTAACTAAGCCATACTAACCGGTACTCCCTCTCCTTTACTTGTGTAAACCTATTTCAGCACAAGACAGTAGCCTTGTGCTTCGTCGCATCATCCGGTTACGTCTTTGCGAAGCGCATAATCAATTTCAAGTGAAGAAAAATCTTCCTGCGCCGTGGCAATCTTTTTATTCATGTACAGGAACATAAGGAACAGATTGCTTCGTCGCCATGATGATTAACGACACCTCATCATTAACCTGGCTTCTCGCAATGACGTTAGCCTCGAGCTATATCTCAGCCGAGTCTCCCGCAGGGGACCCGGCGTCATGATAACCGTTATATCCGTTTGCTTAAATCAATCTCCATAATATCCATAATATTATCAACCGGAAAAATACCCTGTATATCATTCCCATAAAATCCTGCAGAACTATGTACATAATTTTCAGGAATATCCGCAAGGTTCCATTTTCCCGTACATGGATTGAAGTGGATATAATTTAGCTTTTGTTTTATAAATTCAAGGCTATAGCATTCTTTGACGTCAAATGAT
>DAHXOZ010000241.1 GCA_027364635.1 bacterium
TTCGGCAACTTAAATATTTTAATAACCAGGTTCCCCATTGGTTTTTAAGTCCATGGTTTCAGGGGATGAATAAAACGGAAATTTACAGTGCATCGCAAAGTTTTAGTAATAATTGTTTGTATGCCTTATTTGAGGATGAGATTCAAATAAATGAAAATTGGAAAGATTACATCTTGAAAAATATTCGAGTGCTAAAAGATTTTTGTTATTGGAATCTTGTGATGTTTTTACAGGCAAAAAATCCCAATGTTCCTGATATACCAAACAAACTAATTAAACTTGCAGTTAGAAATAATCTGACAAAACAGAGATTGCAATTTTGGGATTTGGTTGTTTCAGAACTTGGCTCAGTGAAATGCATTTATACTGGCAGAAAATTAACGGTTGGAAATTATGCAGTAGAACATTTTATTCCATACAATTTTGTTTCACATGATCTGATTTGGAATTTAATTCCTGCTGACAAATCATTTAATAGTAGAAAGAGCGATAAGCTTCCTCCATTGGATAAATATTTCAATCCGTTTTATAAATTACAGAAAGAAGCAATAGAAATAGTACGGCATAAAAATCCAAGGAATAAATTCTTAGAAGATTATCTCACGATCTTTTCTGATTTAGAAACTATTTCCAATCTTCCAGAAAATTTTACAAAGGAAAAATTCAAAGAAAGATTACAGCCTTTAATTACAATTGCATCGAATAACGGTTTTCAATTTTTAAAATGATAAAACAAAACATTTATAGTCATTTTACAGCCAAAGAAAGAGAATCACTTTCCTTCCCAGCAAGGCTTTTGTTTAATAAAAATGTTTTAACTGGCGAGGTATTAGATTTTGGTTGTGGATTTGGGAAAGATGTAGAATTATTAAAATCAAAAGGAATAAATATTGTTGGCTACGACAAACATCATTTCCCAAATTACCCCAATCAAACTTTTGATACCATCATATGCTTTTATGTACTCAATGTTTTATTGCCAGAAGATCAAGCTCATGTCCTAATGGAAATATCCCAACTATTGAAACCAAGTGGTAAAGCGTACTTTGCTGTTCGGAGAGATATACAAAATGAAGGCTTTAGAATTCACAAAATTCATCGTCAACCGACTTATCAATGCAATGTCAAATTGCCATTCAATTCAATTTTTCAAAATGAAAATTGTGAAGTTTATGAATACAGGCACTACAACCAACTTTCCAGAAAGGAAAATGCAGATTGTCCTTTTTGTAATCCGGATGCACAAAGGGAGTTGATTTTAGAATCTGCTACTGCATTTGCAATCTTTGATAAATTTCCGGTAAACAACGGCCATTCATTAATAATTCCGAAAAAACATTGTTCCGATTATTTTGAACTTTCCTTCAAAGAACAATCAGCTTGTTGGTTTATGTTGAACAAAGTGAAAGAGATTTTGAAAAAGAAATTTAATCCTGACGGTTTCAATGTAGGTATCAACATCAATGAATCTGCTGGACAGACTGTTCCTCATGTTCATATACATTTAATTCCTCGTTACAAAGGTGATGTTGAAAATCCACGAGGTGGAGTAAGGGGTGTAATTCCAGAGAAGAGAAATTATTGAACCTTTTGTTTCATTATACTTTGATTTAATATTCATATTTTTCTCTTTGCGATTCAATTGTTCCTTCTTGTTTGTTTTGGGTGAAATCGGGGCAGGCTATGCAGATCGAAAAGGCCACGCAGTAAATGGACAAATAAATATTTTTTTATTATTGCATAACAGTTAAGGTTAAACGAAAGTATAATTAGAATGAAGCACAAACAAGCATGACTATCTCACAGAATATTTGCTACAAAGTTTGCGATTGTAAAGTATGAATAATTATTTCACCAATATCTCAGAAATTCTTTTCCATTCCATTCCAGTAAGTGATGAATTTGACGGCTTAATTGAATCCCAATCAGAATTTGTTAAGCCCCTTATCATCTTTCTAATTTCTAGAAAACTATAAGAATTGATTGGCTTTTCAATTATTTGAGATAACGTAGAAGATAAAGATCTTGGCACTCCCACCATTCTTAATATAAGAGACTTTTCATTATCTACCCCATAGTAAATTAGAGAGGGAATGAATGAATCTTTTATTTCGGCTTCATTACCTTTTACAATTCCCTCTAGTGCACTCAATCCCCAGGATGCTTTAAAACGAATGTCATGCATCTTATGAACAAATTCATTTATTCGTTTATTGTCATCTGTTATTTGCTGAAAGGCCGGATGAATGTTTGCTAGTGAATCAATCTTCGAACCTGTTACCCAACCTACTAAAATTCTAGCTATATTTTCAGGCTCAAATGGAGCTCGATTATTATCTGTTCCAAGTTTAGTCTCTCTTAAAGCGGCAACAACTCTAATTTTCTCAGATAAGTTATTAATGTTTGCAAAATTGAACATTTCCTTTGGCTTCCAACTATTCAAATCGGAAATGGTTGGGCTATGTGCCTTTTCTTCCATAACTGCTAATACCGAAGGTACTGAGAACCCTGTCTTATCGGCAAAAGATAAAATACCCTTCTTGTCTTTGTATTTATTTTGAAGATGGTTATAAACTCCTCGGCAAATGCGAATAAACTTGTCCTTGCTCTCTCCTGATTCCAATTGATAGTATTCAAAGGTATCTTTAAATAAATCTTCTATCTCTGTTACATAAGTTTGATTTTCACTTATAGTAAGCAGGTGAACAAAGTATTGTACTAAGGGACCAAGTGAATTATAATAATCATAGATGAGACTATTTAGATTAGCATTAGAACGACTTAGCCGTTCTAAAATAAGATCTCCATTCAAAAATAACTCAGAAAGCACACTTACTATTTCCTTTGTAGAATCAACCAATAATCCTCTGCCTCTGCTTTCGTTTACTTCGCTATTGAAAGGCAAAATTATTTTGCCAAAATTATCTATCAGCGTTCTACCTGCTCTCCCAGCGATGTTCCAAAAATCACTGTTGTTAATTGGAACATTTCCTTTCCAAAATGAATCAAAGAAAACTGAGGATACCGGAAAATTTACTCCTTCGGCAACTGTTGTTGTTGAGCAAACATATTTTATCTCCCTATTTCTTATTAGATGCTCTACTAAAAGTTTTGCCTCATCAGATAAACCTGCATGATGTGTTGCAATTCTCTTTTCCAAAACTTTTGAGAGAGTAGTTCCTCTTCCTATTTCATCAGTAATGAATTTTCTTACAAGATTGATTTCATCAGATGCAGTTTCAGTATCCAAAACATTATGTAGAAAATTTGCTCTTGTATCTACTGAACCTTTGCCTTCGCATAGAAATAAAATACATTTGTTATCTTGAGAAAAATGCTTTGCACTGAATTCAAATAATTTGTCTTTTTTTGTTTTACTCCTTAATTCATAAGGACTAAGCATTTCAAATTTACTTTCAGTAGAGTTCGTGCCATAAGCAGATGGAAGAATATCAAACTTTATTACATCTTGTTTTTTTCTTCTTCCTGCATCAAGTCCAAAAACAATTTTTTCAGAAGGTCGCCAATCAATTGCAATTGAGTTGCCACCACCAAGCCACTCTTTGATTTTTTCAGCAGAGTTACCAATGAAAGGAGACAAGAGCATAAACTTAGCCGAAGGTCTTTCCCTTTTTAGAATTGCTAAAAGCAATTCCAGTTTTGCTCCTCTATGTCCGTTCTGAATTGTGTGAGCTTCATCAATAATAAAAAGAGAAACATCTTCAACTGAAGGATGATTTCTTCTAATTAATAAATCAAGTTTTTCAGGAGTTGAAACTAAGATGTCAATATTCTGAGAGAGAAAAGTATTTTCATTTGGATCAACCTCAATTGCAGAAGATGTTTTTTCAATTACTAAATCAAGCGGTTCCAAATCGGATTTCAGGTCAAAATAAATCTGATTAACCAACGCTCTTGAAGGAACAACGTAAATAATTTTCGCATCTTTCTTCAGGGCTTTAGTTACAAGAATATTAAATTCAGCCAATAAGGTTTTACCAGCACTTGTTGGCATTTGAACAACTGTAACATTTGAAGCAACATCAAGTAGTCTATCATCTATCGCATTTCGTTGGGAGGGCAGTAACTCTAAGATACCTTTTTCTGTACTAAGCCTTCTGCAAAGTATCGGCTAATTAATATTTTGATGTGCTAAGAGTAACTTAGCGTATAAAAATACTACTATGCCCAACATTAAACAATCAGA
>DAHXOZ010000242.1 GCA_027364635.1 bacterium
TTTTATCAATAAAAAATATTTTCCAGAAGCACGGTAAATATTACAACGAATTATTTTAAGAATAATTGCGTTGGGGAAATTGTTTTTTTATTACCTGTTTGAGTAAACCGAAAATAGTAAAACAATAAATAATCAGGATTTTTATTTTTATCCTGCGTTACTCAGACAATCCCAGGCTGGTATCCATGGCTAATGGTTTTAATGGTTTGACACATTTCATCTACTAATTATTATTTATTATAATAAGAATTGATTAGTTTTCCTGAAAAATTAATTACCTAACTAACAGGTATACTGTATGAAGCATATTTCATTTTTTTGTTAAGAATAATCAAAACGGGTTGCGTGGGCTGTTATTTCCCAAAGCGCTCCTACTATTTACATTGGCACTTTTGAGCATGGTTAATGGTTACGCCGGTACAAGTGTCGAAACTGTAACTACGGGTTTGGCATATCGCGTGGCTATTATTGTTATTGCTATCATTATCGACTGGACATCAAGAGGATTCCTGCTTCGGAAAATGAATAAACTGATGATGAAAAATCGATTTAAAAAGAAGCATAACCCTATTTATTCCTCTTAAGTTTTTTTAAACTACTGCTGTATAGCCTGCCGATAGGAATTTCTATATCACCTATTTCCACATCCCTTGAGGTAAAAGCGGTAACTTGATCGATGGATACTATAAAAGACCGATGGATACGAGCAAACGAGAGTGAGGGCAACATTGCTTCTACAACTGACATTGATTGTCTTACAAAAAGGGGTGGTCCGTTGCTGCAATAAATTTTGATGTAGTCTTTTAGACTTTCTATATATAAAATGTCGGCCAGGAAAACTTTTATCATTTTTCGGTTAGCACGAAAATAAAGAAAGCCATCCTGGCGTTCAACGCTGTCATTCCTTGCTGGTGAAAGATCATACCTTGATAATTTGTTAACCGCCTTTAGAAACCTTTCAAAAGAAATAGGTTTTACCAAATAGTCTATAGCATCCAGGTCGAAGGCTTTTGCAGCATATTCCTTGTAGGCTGTAGTAAAAATTATTTTGGGTGGTTTGGAAAGTGTGTTAATTAGGCTGATACCCGAAAGCTTCGGCATGTGAATATCGAGGAAAATAAGATCAACCTGTTCCGATTTTAAAAGGTTGATGACCTCAAATGCGTTTTGGCAAATGCCTGATAGTTCGAGGATTTCCACGTTTGAGATATATTTCTCGATGATCTTTATGGCCGGGGGCTCATCATCTGCTATCAGGCATTTCCAGGTCATATAACGTTGATGATTTATTTATGTATGATGCAGTTTTCCTGCTTTTTTCGTTAATGGGTTCCATTTGTAAATCCAGGCTAACAATAAAAATATCATTTTCTGCCCTGATACTCAATGAATACTTTTCCGGGTAAATAAGCTCAAGCCTGCACCTGCTATTTTGCAGACCAAGGCCGCTGTCAGTAAACTCCTTTTTTACTTCATCTGCATCAAAACTATTGATCAACTTAAATCTCATCACGTTATCTTCCACTGTCAGGTCAAAACTGATCCAGCAGAGGTCTATCTGGTGACTGGTGCCATGTTTATACGCGTTTTCTACAAACGGTAACAATAAAAGAGGCGCTATTTGCCAATCATCAATATCTCCCCTGCAAACGAATGAAACATCCAGTCGTGGTCCATATCTTAGTTGCTCTAATTCCATATAGGATTTTAAAAGGGATATCTCTTTAGCCAATGGAATTTGAGCTTCCCTGCTTTCATAAATCATAAATCTCAGGAGATGAGAAAGTTTGAGAACAATTTCCGGAGCATGTTCTGATTGTTCGAGAGTAAAAGAGTAAAGGTTATTGAGTGTATTGAATAAAAAATGCGGATGAACTTGTGCTTTCAGTAATTCCAGTTCCGCCTTTACCTGCTCATGCTGTGCTTCAATAGTCTTCTGTTTTTGACGGTGCCAGTTGTCTAAGAATTTTATGGAGAATGCAATGCCTGCAACATGGATGAACGGCAATACATTTTGCCCGGTGTTTAAAGTGGCTCCCTTAAAACTATCGGGAAGAACATCAATGGTAAGATTAGCAAGCGCTGCATAACAAAAGCAAACAAGTATGAGCAACAATAAACCTGTGAAGAACGGAATATATTTTTTCTTTACCAGGTATCGCGGCGTCAAAAAGTATAGAAGCGTATACGTCATGATCATATGGCCGGGCAGGTATAACAATGCGTTGTAAAACTCCAGCTTTACATTAGCACCAAGTCCAAAGCCCCATGTAAAATAGCAGACAATACCAATCCAGAAAACGATGTGTAAAAGCACCCGCTTAAATACTTTCTTTTTACTGGCATATTTTAATTGAACGCTCATGGCGCAAAAGATGGTTACCAAATTTAAGCTATTCATCTCATCTTTAAAGCATTTGCGACAAATGACTTAATATACCAGACAATCGGCATTCCGGGATCTGAAATCGCTATTCATAGACCGCATCGTGTTGTCTGTATTAGTTTCCATTTCATTGGTCTCAAATTCGGCCTGTAGGGTTTATTTGTTCTTACTTTTGGCCTCAAGAGAATTCATTATTACCTACTAAATTAAGATATATGAAAAAGCATTTACTCTACATTTTGCTGATCCTGGTTTCATCAGCAATTGTAAGCTCTTGCATGAAAGAGCAATCGCAGCAAAACAGTGCAAGTCCCGGTATTACGTCGGATGCTTCTAAAGCATCAAATCAGTCTGAAATGACTAACACTTTTAAAGGCCCCGAAATACATGTTGGCGACGGAAAGGTGCGTTCGTTTATAGTCATTTCTCATTCAGGTGTACCGCAAGAAGTAGGCTTTGAGATGACGCCTTCTGTAATGCAGGGCCTTCCTTCCTCCGGTGAAAACAGTTATATTATTCCCTTGCACCAAAAATCACTAACCGTAACTCCGTTTGACCATATGGAACTGGATTGGGATCCACAAGGCCATCCGCCGGCTGGTATTTATACTGTTCCCCATTTTGATTTTCACTTTTATAAAATAAGCCTTGCTGCTCAAATGGCAATTCCTGCAGAAGATAATTCAACAGCAGTTTTCTTCAATAATTATCCCCCGACCGGCTATCTGCCTGCAGGTTATGTACCGGGACCGGTTGGGGTAGCAAAAATGGGCCTTCATTGGCAGGACATTACTTCACCTGAATTTCACGGAAGCCCGTTTACAAAAACTTTTATTTATGGAAGTTATAATGGAGCAGTTACTTTTTATGAGCCCATGGCATCCAAAGCTTTTATTGAATCTACCACATCAAGTTCCAGTGATTTCCGCCAGCCACTTTACTTTGCGCCTTCAGGCACCTACTATCCAACACGCTATAATGTTTACACAGATGCTTCAACAGGTAACTATTATGTAAGTCTGAGCCATTTTGTATGGCGATAGGTTGAAAGCAGAACACATAAAGGTTTTCTTTTTATCTTAATGCCATGTTTCATCGATGTATGATGGAGCATGGCTTATTGCTTTGTGGTACCCATTATTCTATACTTCATTTGTGTAAACTTATTTAGGGATAAAGAATTTAAAACATTTACACTTACTTTTGATAATCAACAACATCATTACAACCAATCATCTTTAATACTTATTGTTTCATGAAAACCTATAAGCTTTTTGCAACAGCAATAATTTGTATGGTCAGTATCCATCTTTTTGCACAGGATACCGCCTATATCAACCCTGATACTTCCGCGCCTGGATGGGAAAATATGTTCAACAGCGATCTTAGCGATGCGGTTTATCCTGCAGGTGTGTGGAGCGATAGTGCAGGCATTATTACTGCAACCAAAGATGAAGCTATCTGGAGTAAAGATGAATATGATGATTTTGTACTGGATCTCGATTTCATGAATGCCGATGGTACTAATAGCGGTGTAATGGTTCATGCCACAGATATGAAGGACTGGATTCCACATTCAGTTGAGATACAAATAGCAGATGACTATAGTAAAGAATGGGGTAAAGCTCCTGCCACCTGGCAATGCGCGGCAATATTTGGTCACCAGGCTGCGCATAATAAAACTTTATACAGGCCCGGAAAATGGAACCATTATACTATTACCTGCATCGGAAGAAAAATATGGGTGGTACTCAATGGCACGCTTGTAAACACCTGCGACATGAGCCAATTTACTTCTGCAAAAACC
>DAHXOZ010000243.1 GCA_027364635.1 bacterium
GGCATGGAAATAAATTTATTGCAAAGAAAATATATGAGCAGGCAAAAAAGCTGCAGCAGGTAATTTTTACCGGCTTTACGCACGAGCCTGCAGTAGAACTTGCTGAAAAATTATTAAAAGTATTGCCAGGCGATTTTTCAAAAATATTTTACAGTGATGATGGCTCTACGTCCACTGAAGTGGCCATAAAAATGGCCATTCAATATTGGAAAAATGTTGGAGATAACAACAGGAATAAAATTATTGCTTTTCATAATTCTTATCATGGTGATACATTTGGAGCGATGAGTATCAGCGAGCGCGGAATTTACACGTTTGCCTTCCAGGATAAATTGTTCGATGTAATTTTTATTGATACTCCCGATGGGAAAAATATAGAACAACTAAAAAATGAAATTGAAAAATATCAGGATGAAATTGTCTGCTTCATTTACGAACCTTTATTGCAAGGTGCCGGTGGCATGTTGATGCATCAACCTGGAGACCTCGATCAACTTTTGCATTTAATGAAAGAGCAGCAAATTATTTGCATTGCAGATGAGGTGCTAACGGGCTTTTATCGTACCGGGAAATTTTTTGCCGGCGATTATATGAAAGAGAAAGCTGACATTATTTGCCTCAGTAAAGCATTAACGGGCGGTACAATGGCACTGGGAGTTACCGCATGTACACAAAAAATTTATGATGCCTTTGTAAGTGATGATAAAACCAAAACTTTATTTCATGGCCATTCTTTTACTGCCAATCCTTTAGCTTGTACCGCTGCTGTAGCGAGTTTTGAATTGATCCAAAAAAATAAAGTTGTAAAAAATATTGAAAATATTGTTATCCATCATCAAAAGTTTTTCAGGAAACTGAAAGGATTTGAAAAGAACGAATACATAAAAAATGTAAGGCAGCGTGGAACCATTATTGCTTTTGAAGTTTGCACTTCAGAGAAGGACAATTATCTAAATAATATCAGTAAAGATTTTACGGCTTTCAGTATGAAACATGGAATCTATCTTCGTTCTATGGGAAATACGATTTATGTAATGCCTCCATATTGTATCACTTCGGGCGAATTGAAAAAAATATATTCAGTGATCGTTGGGTTTCTTAAAAAATATATAGAAGAAAAGGCGCGCGCTTAGTTTTCAGCCGCTTTTCTCAGATCATCCAACGCCGCTTCATATTGCGAGCCGGAGAATTTATCAAAAAGAATTCCTTCTATTCTTTTCCATGGATACCATCCTAAATTAATATTTACATCCCAGGTAAGTTGTGTTTGATTATTCAGTTTTGGAATAAGAAGAAAGGTGTAATCAACTTTTGTTGAAGAAGCAGATTCTACATCAATATTAATTTTGTTGTTGCTGGTATCAACGAGATTCAAAAGAATCGTTTTTCCTTCCTTATCTTTTAAAGTAACAGAAGAAATAATATTTTCTTTTGAAGAATTTTTTACTATCGTGATGTTTTCGTCTTTAAAAGCAGGATACCAGTTTTTCCATTGTTCAAAATTTACAATTTGATTTTTCACCTTATCATGTGATGCATTAATATCAACCGATTTTGCAACAGTAACCTTTGATGGAAGCAACAACGCCAGTAAAAAAATAATGATAAAAACTCCGAGTAAGAAAATTATAAACCTTAAAAATGACATGTTATTCCCATTTAAAAACTTTTATGGCAATTGCATAAACCACAACTCCCCACAACAAAAGAATGCCAATTTCCCATCTTTCATCCCAAAGGTTATTTCCCTGGAAAGCCACATCTCGCAACGCATTATTAAGGTGTGTGAGCGGCATTACCTGGGCAATATATCGCAACCATTTTGGGAAAACATCTATAGAAAAAAAGGTGCCACCAATTAAAAACTGTGGTAAAGTAATGATATTGGCAAAAGGTGGAATGGTGCTATCGTTTTTTGCAAGGCCGCTTACAATAAAACCCATGCCCATAAAGACGACCAACCCGATAAAACTCAAAATGAGCAGTTCTATAAATGTTTCAAAACCTTTTATCAAAGTGAAATCAAAAAGATAGCGCCCCACAAGAATGATTACCACAGCCGTTAGCATCTGGAACAAAACGCGGCTCAGCATCTCGCCTAAAATAATATAAGTACGGCTGATAGGTGTTGCAAAAAATCTTTTAAGTACAAGTGTATTTCTTAAATTAAAAAACATAAAGGCGACACCAAAAACTCCTGAAGCCAGCAAGGAA
The DNA here is from genome assembly GCA_027364635.1 of bacterium. Classification (GTDB taxonomy): domain Bacteria; phylum Bacteroidota; class Bacteroidia; order Chitinophagales; family Chitinophagaceae; genus Ginsengibacter. Next base: position 2,215 of record DAHXOZ010000243.1, read on the forward strand.
AAACCTAATTGCCCCGGCAGCACAAAATCAATGGTTCTGTATTTTCTGATGACGGCAATATCTCTTGGAAAATTAAAATCAAATTTAGCAATAGCAGGCCTTCCGGGGTATTTTTCATCACTTAGTTTATTGATAACACTTTCAACCAATGTTTTAAACTGCGGCCACTGATCATTACTTGAGGTGGTACTTTTTAAAGTGAAAATATAAGGAGGATTTCCTTTGGGATTTTTTTGAATATTGATTACGCCGGCAATTTTTCCACTTTCAAGGTCTTTTTCCAAAGCTTTTTGATCCGGATATTTTTTTATGATTACCCCCCGTGAATTTTCCAATCCCTGGTAAAGTTCGTTGGTAGTGTCTGCATTAGAGGCAACAGCAATCTTATAACTTTTAAAGATGCCGTTATCGCCCATAAAACCAAATACGAGAATAAAGATAAACGGGAAAGCAAATCCGAAGATTACGGAAGAAGGGCTTCTGAAAATGGCATGCAGACTTGCTTTTGTAATAGCAAGCATTGCCCTCACCTGGCTGTATTTTTTCATTTAGAAAGCTGAATTTAAAGCGGCAAAGCTAATCGTGAAAAAATAAAAATCTAAAAATAATTTTAAAATCCAGACAACTGTCGTATATTTGGGGGACAAACGACGTAAAATGAAAAGAATAAAAAAAGTTAAAGAGAACGAAACCAAACTTTCTAAGGTTGAAGAATCAATAGCCATGTATTCCTTAAAGAAAAATATTCCTTCTCTTAAAAATTTTATTTTTAATGATTTCAAAAAAGTTGCTGATAAAGTAGATTTTACTCAAAAAGAATGGTCCGAACTCCTTCATATTTCTGAAAGAACTTTACAAAGATATGCCCATCAAGACGGAACTTTTAATACCGGCGTTATTGACCGCATTCTTCAAATCAATAAAGTTTTAGAAAGAGGCAAAGAGGTTTTTGGCAGTTACGAAAAATTTAATCTGTGGCTTCGCGATAATCCATATATGCTGGAGGGCCCGTTATCTTTGCATTCGCTTGCCAGCATCGATGGTATCAGTAATATTCTTACGCAGTTAGGACGAATAGAACATGGAATTTTTGCATGATAGTATATCGCATAACTAACGAAGCTTATAAAGAGGATATTAGCGGATACGGCGCAGCTTTGTATGGTTCACGGTGGAATTCCAGAGGAGTTTATCTTTTATACACTTCGCAATTTATTTCCTTAAGCATTTTGGAATCACTGGTACATCTGAAGAGAAAAGAAATTCCTCCCTCTCAATATCTTATTCATATTGAATTTCCGGATCAACAGGCAATTTCTGAAATATCTTATAAAAAAATTAAAAAGAACTGGCACAAAGAAATTGAATACACACAATGGTTGGGAGATCAGTTTATACAAAATAAACGGAGCCTGGTTTTGAAAGTACCTTCCGCTATTGTTCCACAGGAAAATAATTTTTTATTAAATCCTCTTCACGCTGAATTTAAAAAAGTAAAAATTATTTCATCCGAACTATTGAATTTAGATAAAAGGTTGACTGAATATTAAAGACAAAAATGAACAAATTATTTTTGATAACCGGCGGCAATATCGGCGATAGAAAAAAAAACCTGGAAACCGCTGCTGCTCTTATATACGAGCGAATTGGCACGGTAGTAAAAAGTTCAAAAATATATGAAACTGAAGCCTGGGGAATTACTGATCAACCGGCTTTTTACAACCAGGTGCTTGTTGTTGAAAGTAATTTTTCTGCAAAGGAAGTGCTTTCGAAAATTTTGCAGATAGAAGAAGAAATGGGAAGGAAAAGAACCATCAAAAATGCCGCGCGTATTATTGATATTGACATTTTATTTTTTAATGAAGAGATAGTGAACGAACAAAATCTGGTAATTCCTCATCCGCAAATCAGCAACAGGCGGTTTGTT
>DAHXOZ010000244.1 GCA_027364635.1 bacterium
AAAGGATTTTATAACTCGCATGATATTATTTTGATTTTTTGTAAGTATTACAAATTAGAAACCACTTTTTTAATTGCATCGCAAGCCATTACAATTTCATCTTCGGAAATAATAAGCGGAGGAACGATTCTTAAACATTCAGAAGCAAACAAAAACCAATCTGTAAAAATGCCTTCCTTTAATAATCCGTCGATCACTTTTTTATTTTGTTCAAAACTCTCAAACTCAAGTGCCATCATCATTCCGCGGCTTCTGATTTTTTTGATATTGGGTACATCGTTGAGCAGTTCCAGAAACAATTTTTCCTTTTCAAAAACCGATTCAATAAGATTTTCTTTCAATAAAACTTCAAAAGCGGCGAGGCCCGCAGCGCAGCACACAGGATGGCCGCCAAATGTATTGATGTGGCCGAGAACAGGATTGTTGGTTAAAGAATCCATTATTTTTTTATCAGCAATAAAAGCACCCAAAGGCATGCCGCCGCCAAGCGCTTTTCCCAATAATAAAATATCCGGTACTATATCAAATTGCTGAAATGCCCAAAGACTTCCGTTTCTCCCAAAACCGCATTGTATCTCATCTAAAACCAATAAGGTTCCGGTATCTGTACATTTTTTACGTAGCGCCTGCAGCCATTTTTTTTCAGGAACCATTACGCCTGCTTCTGCCTGTATGGTTTCTGCAATTACACAAGCTGTTTCTGATGTTATAGATTCAAGAGCTTCAAAAGAATTAAAATTTAAATGCGAAATTCCTGGCAGCAATGGCCTGAAAGCATTTCTCCAATATTCATCGCCCATAATACTTAATGAACCTTGCGTACTTCCGTGATAAGAATTTTTAAAGGCAGCAATTTGTGTTCTTCCTGTAAAACGTTTAGCTAATTTCATGGCGCCTTCTGTGGCTTCTGTTCCGGATGCGGTAAAAAAAACTGAATTAAGTGAAGCAGGCAAATTGTCTGTAAGTGCTTTTGCATAGGCAGTTTGAGGCGAAAGAATTAATTCACCATTTACCATTACATGCATAAAATTTTCAGCCTGCTGTTTGATAGCATCAATTACTTTTTTATTGGCATGGCCAATATTGCATACGCTAATGCCGCCAATAAGATCAATGTATTCTTTATTATTTACATCGTAGAGTTTGCAACCCCTCGCGTTTACAATTTCCAATGCAAGTGGATCAGGAGAAGTTTGGCCGATATGATTTAAAAATATCTGTCGGTTGGTCATTTTAATTTTAGAATTTTCACTTTTCTGTTTGCCTTACTTCACCGTTTCGTGAGGCGCAACTTTTTCTAATACTCTTTTATACAGATCTTCATATTGAGGAACAATATTGTGAATATCGAATTTCATTGCCTGTGCCAAAGCATTTTTCTTCATTTTAGCAAGTGCTTTTTCATCTGAAAGAATTTTAATGATATTGTTACTCATGTCATTAATATCTCCGATGTTGCTTGTAAAACCGGTAACGCCGTTGATATTTATTTCAGGCAAACCTCCCGCGTTGGTTGAAATTACAGGAACCTGTGCTGCCATGGCTTCCAGGGCAACAAGACCAAAGCTTTCGTATTCACTTGGTAAAATAAAAAGATCAGAGATTGCCAATATTTCTTCCACTTGTTCCTGCCTTCCGAGGAAGCGGACATTGGACTGTACGCAGGTATTTCGGCAAAGGTCTTCAATAGAAGACCGCTCAGGCCCGTCGCCAACAAGCAATAATTTTGAAGGAATTACTTTATTTACTTTTTCAAAAATATGTACCACATCCGACACTCTTTTTATTTTCCTGAAATTAGAAGCATGCATTAATATCTTTTCATTGTTCGGTGCGATCACCTGCTTGAAAGGCGTGACTGGTTTTTTATTAAAACGTTTTGCGTCTACAAAATTATAGATCACTTCGATCTCCTTTTCCATTTTAAAATGATTGTACGTTTCGTCACGTAAATTTTTAGAAACAGCAGTAATAGCAGTGCTTTCATTCATTGAAAAGGTAACCACCGGCGAATAGGTTTTATCCCTTCCTACCAGGGTGATATCGGTACCGTGCAAAGTGGTGATCACAGGAATATCGATTCCTTCTTTTAAAAGAATTTGTCGTGCCATATAAGCCGCAGAGGCATGTGGAATTGCGTAGTGAACATGTAAAAGATCTATATTTTGATTGATGATTACATCCACCATAGTACTGGCCAGAGCTGTCTCATAAGGAGGATAATCAAAAAGAGGGTAGGTGGGAACACTCACTTCGTGATAAAATATATTCGTATGAAAACTTCCAAGCCTCACTGGTTGCTGATAGGCGATAAAATGGATATTATGTCCTTTCTCAGCCAATGCCTTTCCTAACTCAGTAGCTAAAACACCACTTCCTCCAAAAGTAGGGTAGCAGACAATTCCTATATTCATATCTATTACTTTTTAAAATCTACGCAATTTACAACTTCTTTCAGGCTGCTCTGACACGGAAGAATCAATTATTTTTTTCATAGAATGTTTATGTTTGTGAAATAGGGAGGAAACAAATGTTTTTTTGCTGTTGCTTTTAAAAAATTTAATCAATTGAATGAGCCATTTATTTACAACTGATAGCATTATCAGTTTTTTTATTCTTGTTATTCTTGAAATAATTCTTGGGGTGGATAATGTAATATTTGTAAGTATTATTATTAACCGGCTTCCTGTTGAAAAGCATAAGAAAGCACGACTTGCCTGGGTTATTCTTGGTTCCATCGTAAGAAGCGGTTTATTGCTGGCATTGGGGTGGCTGCTTGCTCAAAAGGGAAAAGCAGTGATAACTGTTTTTGATAAAGGATTTGATTTGGCAAGTCTTGTAATGCTGGCAGGCGGAATTTTTCTCATCTATAAATCCGTCCGGGAAATCCATGAAAAACTGGAAGGCGAAAATCCTGGTGCGCTTAAACCGAAAGTAAAAGTGTTAAGTTATTCCAATGCGATTTTCCAGATCGTTTTGATAGATATGGTATTTTCATTCGACAGCGTGATCACTGCAGGAGGTACTGCAAAATATGTAGAGATAATGATTGCAGCAGTCATCATTGCAATGATTATAATGTTTTCTTTCAGTCCATTTATTGCAGGCTTTATTCATAAACATCCCACTTTTAAAATGTTGGCCCTTTCATTTTTGGTTATGATTGGCCTGAGCCTTGTGATAGAAGGTTGGGATTCAGAGAAGGCAGAAGACCTTCATTTAAAAAATTATATTTATTTTGGAATGGCCTTTTCATTTGTGGTTGAAGTATTAAATATGGTGATGATGAAAAAGCAAAACAGGCGGGTAGTTCGGTTAGATGAGCCTGATTTTCCTGTTGATGAAGTAAACCTGGAAGACCAGGCGAAGTAAAAAATTATTTGGAAAGAATTTTTTTTACAATAGCAGGCCCTTCATAAATAAAACCGGTCCATACCTGAATCAAGGCTGCTCCTTTTTCAAATTTTTCTTTTGCATCATTTGTAGTAAAAATACCGCCGCTGCTGATTACCGGAATAGTTCCGTTTGTCTTTTTAAAAATATAGTTGGTAATTCTTGTTGATTCTTCTTTTAAAGGTTTGCCACTTAATCCTCCGGCTCCTATTTTTTCAATCTCATTTTTTGAAGTAATTAAATGGTTTCTGCTAATGGTTGTGTTGGCTGCAACCAAACCATCCAATTTAATTTCCAGAGCAAGATCAATAACGTCGTCTAAATCATTTTGATTTAGATCGGGAGAAATTTTTAATAATAAAGGCTTCTGATTTTTTTTTGTTTGATTAATAGATTGAAGATGTGTAAGGATTTTTTTTAAAGAATCTTTTTGTTGCAAATCCCGCAAACCCGGGGTATTCGGCGAACTTACATTCACTACGAAATAATCAACCATTTCATGTAATTCATTAAAACAAATTTCATAGTCTTTCCACGCATCTTCATTAGGCGTTATTTTGTTTTTCCCGATGTTGCCACCGATGATCAACTTACTGTTTTTTTGCGGCTCGCATAAGATTTTATGCGCCTGGCAACTGATTCATCTATCGTAAGATTGATCTTGACTGTCATATGCAAAGATTCGTTTTCCAAATATACGCCTAATTTTAAAATATACGCCTAATCAAAATGCTGGT
>DAHXOZ010000245.1 GCA_027364635.1 bacterium
AGCTGGATACCTTTTAACAGGCCAGAAAATTTACGCAGCAGTATAGAGAACAATTGAAGAAAAGGGAGATATAATTTTGCGTTTATAGGTTATCGTGTATGTGTTGTTGGGTACTTTGGCCCGTTAATACTTTTAGTAATCCACTTAAATAATTGGGCGATACGTTTAATGCTCCCGCAATATATTGCACCGTAGGCAATCCTTTTTGTACCAGGTCTTCGCTATTGAAATATTTTGAAAGAATTTCCTCCAGCCGGTCAAGGATGGTATGATTGGTTATTTTTCTTGTGAGAAACTGGCGATGATAAAACCTTTCTGCATAATTCAATAACAATTCCAATTGAGCAATGATGATGTCCTGGCTGAATTGATCAATATTGGAATGATATTCCTGCTGAATGTTTTGCATCACACCGGCAATGATGGTTTCTTCTTTCTCTGAAAGAAACAAAGCTTCGTGTACTGAGTAATCGAAATATTCGTACTGCTTTATATCTTTTGCCAGCTTGGTGTTCCATAAAAAATCGGGGTGAACAAGCAGCATCCAACCGGATTTTTTAACTGTTTCGTTATTGCCGTGCTCAATTCCGAAAACCTGGTTGGGCGCTACAAAGAACATTGTACCTTCATCAAAATCATATTCCTGCTGGCCGTATTTAAATTTGGCATCACAGTTTCTTTTCAATGCAATGGAATAGAAATCGTAGATAAAATTGGTGGGTTCATCACCTGGTAATTTAATTACGTCTTCCACATTTATTACGCTGATTAATGGATGCTCCGGATTAGGCAAGCCCCTGAGCCGGTGAAACTCACTGATTGTTTTTATTCTGACAGGTTGTTTGTTGGCCATATTGTGTTTTATTTTTTATTCAAGAAATTTCATATCCTCTTCGCTTAATTTTATTTCAGTAGCTTTTAAATTTTCTTCAAAATGTTTTAGGGAAGAGGTTCCGGGAATTGGTAATATCCATGGAGAACGATGTAGCAGCCATGCCAAATTTATTTGCGCTTCCGTAGCATTATATTTCTTTGCAATAACCGATACTCTTTCATCCTTTTTCGGCATTGACTGGAACAATGAGAAGTAAGGAATAAGCGGTATCTCATTTCCCTCACAGATTGCCAGCACTTCCTCTCCGCCCCGCGTTTCTCCTCCGTGAGCCAGTTGTATGGAAGCGCGTTGTGCGTGGCCATACATGTTTTCAACTGTGGCGATATTACCCATACTCATCGCTGTTTGTAATTCGTCCGGGCTAACATTACTTACACCCACATGTAAAATCTTCCCTTCCTTCTGCATTTCAAACATCGCCTGCATGGATTCTTTAAAAGGCACGTCGCCTCCGGCTATTATCCTGAAATGGACAAGCGTTATTTGTTCTGATTTCAAAGTGCGTAAATTGTTATCTATACTGCTGCGTAAATTTTCTGGCCTGTTAAAAGGTATCCAGCTTTTATCAGGTTTTCTTGCGCCGCCTACTTTGGTACATATCACCAAATCATCGGGATAAGGAAATAATGCTTCTGCTATCAAACGATTGGTTACATCTTCGCCGTAATAATCGGCCGTGTCTATAAAATTGATACCGCTTTTAATACATTCTTTTAATATTTTCAATGCTTCAGGCCTGTTGGCAGGTTCGCCCCAAATACCTGCACCGGTAAGCCTCATCGTACCATAACCAAAACGTTTTACTTTCAAAGGATTTTTGCTTTCGGCGGCTATTATTATTTCGTCTTTAATCATATTTTACGAATTTAATTAAACTGAATCACTAACTATAAATTATTAAAAAAGATGGCAACCTATGAAGGGTTGGCATCTCAAAATTCATTTAAAAAAATACAGCAAATTTCAGTTTAGCAAAAAAAGGAGTTCCCGGAGTAAAACTGATGTCGTCAACAGGAGCAGGTTCATTCTTCAATCTCGACGTTACTTCAAATTGAGCTTCTCTCCATTTTGTGTTGAAAAGATTTTGAATTTCCAATCCAACCTCGTACTTACGTTTGGTATAATTACAGGTAAGGTCTGTAACAAAATATCCTTGCGCAATTAAAGTATTGTCTTCATTTGCCGGCCTGTTTTTCATGTAGCGATAACTAAGTCCGCCGTTAAAACCATCAGTAAATTTAAAATCAAGTCCGCCGGTGCCCGATAATGGCACAGCCAAAGGCAAATAATTACTTCCTTTTGGTGCATCAAGACTTCTGGCTTTGCAAACATTAATATCAAAACTTGCATACAGCCATTTATTAAACTGATAGCGGGCAGACAAATCAATACCCTGTCTCCTTGTCCTGCCTCCGGCAGCAAGGGTTCCCTCATCAGCATCATACGTAAATTCCTGTTGCAACTGTAAATACCACAATGCCGCATTCAGATATAAGTGAGAAATCGGTTTCCAGTTGATTCCTAAATCGGCGCCATAAGCAGCAGGCAATGTTTCCAGTCCCTTATTAGCAATCACCGCTTTGGCATCATTGGAGTGAAATCCCTTCCCTGTTTTTAAATAAAATTGTACCCTATCATTGAGCGTATATTCAAAATTCAATTTCGGACTGGCTATCACTTTCGATCTTGATGGTTGCTGCGGGTTTAATTTGTCTGCATAATCAAAATATAAATAATCAAGACGTGCTCCAAAATTGATCAGCCATTTGCCAACACTATAATTTTCGTCGAGGAAACCATTAATAGTTGATTCTTTTACATTGCCCAAATTAATATAATCCAAAACGGTATTTTCATTTTTTGTGTGAGACAATTCACTATTATCAATATAATTAAACTGCATTCCGATACCTGCATCAGATATAAGGGTTGCATTATTCTTAAAATAATTTCTTCGTGTAAGCTTACCGTTATACCCGAACAGATTTCTTGATTCCCTTTGCCTTAACTGATCTCCGTTAATACTATCATCTGCAAATAAAGTAGCATCATAATGAAGGTTAAAAAAGTATTTAGAATAATAAACCTGGTTTTCAAGTGTAGTACGGTCTGAAAAACGGGTAGTTAGTTTTGCAATCACATTCGATCGGCTGGTATAACCGCCTTGCGCGGTGTCAATATATCCAAAGCGATCTATTATTCCTTCTTTCACGGCTCTCTCTGGCACTTCCCCGGATGAGCGCCAACCACTTCTATACGTCGAAAGAGTAATACCCAGCCTGCTCTTATTACTAACGTTTACGTTATATTTTCCAAATACATTAAACCGGTTAAAATGTTGTGCAAAATCAAAGGGGCCATCTGTATAGGCATCTTCTGCTGCTATGTAAGCATTCTCTCCGCGCTGCTTTGCTTTATCACTGAGCAGGTTGACCATAGCCATTATTCGCCCGGTATTAAACTGGCCACCTTCAACCTTTACCATACTTTTATTTAAAACATCAGCAGTGGTAAAGCTTACAAAACCGGCTGTTTCAAAATCACCAAAAGGTGCATAATAAGGGCCTTTGCCAAATTGATATTTGGTTACCAGTTCCGGGATAAGAAAATGAAGGTCGGCAAACCCCTGGCCATGTGCCTGCGATACGAGGTTAACGTGCATACCATCTACTGATACATTTACATCTGTACCATGATCGGCATCAAATCCCCTGAAAAAAATATGCTCGGCAACTCCGCCGCCCTGGTGTTGCCCTAAAAACAAGCCGGGCACCAGTCTCATCAGGTCTTGTGAAGAATTTACAGGACGCATGTTGAGGTCTATCTCACTTAAGTTATGATATGAAACCAGGTTGGATTGCGGTGTAATAACCACTTCCTTTAAATTAACCGGGCCATTTTTCAAATAAATTAAATTAGTATGCGCTTTTCTTATTTCAATATTTTTAGTTTGGTATCCGATCATTGAAATGCTGGCAAAGCAGGTATCTGCGGGTACATTAATTTCAAAGTTCCCTTCTGCATCTGTTATAACAGCCTTGTTGTATTTAACTACGTTTACGACAGCAGATTCTATAGGTTGTTCTGTTTTTTCATCAATTATTTTTCCTGTCAGTATTTTTTGAGAAAAGCTATATGATGAAATAAATACAAAAAAGAAAACTATTAAAGTTTTATACATAGAAATAAAAATGTTTGATTAAAAATTCACC
>DAHXOZ010000246.1 GCA_027364635.1 bacterium
TTGCCAAAGTACAGTTGCCATTGTTGTTCTTTTAGTTTTTTAATAGTGGCAAGCCGCTTACAGCCCGAAGCGCTTATTGACACAGCATATTTTTCTTTTAGTTGTTCCAGTTGGTCTGTGAGGCGTTGTAAATATTTAAGCAGCGACTTGCACATTTTTTTACTGTGCCTTTTGCTTTTCTTTCTACGTTTGGCAAACGAAAGATATTGTCTTTTGCGCCTCTCATGATTAATGCGTGTATCACGAAGCTTTACACTTTTTCTTGCTGTTCTTATCATCTGCAACACCTCACAGCAACTCTTCCACAATAGCTTTGCATCAGTAGGATATTCTATATAACTTTCATAAACCGTGGCATCGCTAAAACCTGTATGGATGTGCTCCATATAGGGCTTCCAGTACGCCACACAATCCATTTGCAATTTATCCATCTCAAAATGTTGACCCAGGTAACTGCGCCAGCGACCTGCAATGTCTTTATCTTTTATCTGTTCACCATGCAATAATAAAATGCCACAAAACATTTGCATCTGCCAGTTACCATTTATTTGCTCTACCAGCAAAGCATCGCTGCAGCGGTAATAAGATTTAAGAATTTGTAAAGCAATACCTCCTTTCACATCGAACCATGGCTTGCAGCCTTTACCACTAATGGCCCTTTTAGGCTTTGGAATGTGTTCAACAAAGGAATCGAAAGGAATTGCCTGGTAAAGTTCACCTAAAGGTGTCTGGTAAAATGCCTGTAATTGCATGTCAACAGGCTGTTCAAATAATAAATTTCGGTACATTTGGGTCTCTTTGATATGCCCCGTTTTGCGCATTTTTTATGCCATTTCGGGGTTTCTGTTACAGTAAATATCCACAAAACACAAGCCCATTGTGGATTACGTAATTATAGAGAGACCCTATATAGTAAACAAACAAATTTTGCCTATTTCTGCTTGACTAATCAAATAGAAAATGCAGTGTTTAAAATTTCTTGCTGCTCTTCTGCGTGAATTCTTGCGTAGCCAGAAGAAGTAGAAGCACTGGCTTTCCTGCTGATGATACCAAAATTGATAGAAGTCAGGTTCATCCTTAAAAATGAAGCTGCGCCCATGTTCAAAGGTTCTTCCTGCACCCAATACCAGATGGCTTTGTTGTATTTTTTATAAAGATCTTCCAGTTGGTTTACTGGCAGCGGATATAATTGCTCCATTCTCACAATTGCCAGGTCATTGCGTTTATCATTTTCTCTTTTTTCATTCAGATCAAAATAAATTTTACCTGAACACATTAATACTTTAGTAACAGAAGACGCATCTGTTACCAACTCATCGTCTATTACTTCCTTAAATCCTCCCTGGGTAAATTCTTCAATTTTGCTGTAGCTTCCCGGGTGGCGCAGATTAGCTTTGGGTGAAAAATTGATCATTGGTTTTCTAAAAGGCCATGCAAGTTGTCTCCTCAATCCATGGAAAAAATTAGCAGCAGTTGTAATATTAGTAACCACCATGTTTAGTTCAGCACACATTTGTAAAAACCGCTCTATCCTTCCGCTGCTGTGCTCCGGCCCCTGGCCTTCATATCCATGAGGCAAGAGTAAAACCAGTCCATTCATACGTTGCCATTTTTGTTCGGCCCCGGTAATAAACTGATCTATTAGTGTTTGAGCGCCGTTGGCGAAATCACCAAATTGTGCTTCCCACAAAACCAGGTTATTGGGATTGGCCATCGCATATCCATATTCAAAACCAAGCACCGCATATTCGCTCAACAATGAATTCCATATTCTTAATAAACCTTGCTTATCAGAAATCCGGCTTAACCGATTATAAAACTCATCTGTTTTTTCGTCGCGTATCACGGCATGTCTATGACTGAAAGTACCGCGCCTTACATCCTGGCCGCTCATTCTTACGTCTTTCCCTTCCTCTAAAATGCTTGCATACGCGAGCAATTCTCCGGTTGCCCAATCAAATTTCCCTTCTGCTTCATACAATTTGATTTTATCCTGCAGAATTTTTTTGATCTTTTTGAGCGGCGTAAAATCTTCGGGCACTTCCATGATAGCATGGAATAACTTTTCAATTTTTGCTTTTGAAACTGCTGTAACCGGCGAACTTTTAAAATCTTCCGGTTTAGCCTTCCGAAGGCTTTGCCACCACATTTCCGGCTTTTGATAACTATATGGAAGCGGGTGTTGCTTGATGTCATCCAAACGTTCCTGTAAATCCTTCCAGTATTTCTCTTCCATTTCTTTTGCCAACCCTGCAGTGGCTTCATCGCCGTGCATTGAAAGCCATTTTATATAAGTTTCACGCGGATTGGGTTGTTTTTCAATCAAGGCATATAAACCCGGTTGCGTAAATTTTGGATCGTCACCTTCGTTGTGGCCATGACGGCGGTAACAAACCATATCCACAAAAATGTCTGAATTAAATTTCTGCCTGTAGAGCATCGCAATTTCTGAAACCTTTACTACCATTTCCGCGTCATCACCGTTTACATGAAACACCGGCGCTTTAACGGTTGCCGCAACAGAAGTGCAATAGTCAGAAGTTCGCGCATCATCAAAATCCGTAGTAAAACCTACCTGGTTATTTATCACAAAATGCAAAGTACCGCCTGTGCAAAATCCATTGAGTCCGCTCATTTGCAAAACTTCATAAATAATTCCCTGGCCTGCCAGTGAAGAATCGCCGTGTATTAGAATCGGAAGTATCTTATCATAATTACTTTCATAGATTACGTCAGCCTTGCTCCTTGCAAATCCCAAAACCACCGGATCTACCGCTTCAAGATGAGAAGGATTAGGGCTTAATTTTAAATGTACCAGTTTGCCGGCAGGTGTTTCAATATCACTGCTATAACCTTTATGGTATTTTACATCGCCGCTTCCCATGGTAGAATCTACCTGTGCATTTCCCTCAAATTCGGTGAATATCTGCTCATAGGTTTTTCCCAAAATGTTTGCTAGCACATTCAACCTACCGCGATGCGCCATACCGATCACTACTTCCTGTACCTCATTTTCTGCGGCGGTATTGATAATGGCATCCAAAGCTGAGATAGTATTTTCTCCGCCTTCCAGTGAAAATCTTTTTTGGCCAACGTATTTGGTTTGAAGAAATTTTTCAAATATCACTCCTTCATTCAGCTTTTGAAGAATCCTTCTTTTTTGTTCCAAAGGAACCGGCTGCTGCATAGTATTTTCAACGGCATTAATAATCCAATCAATTTTTTCCGGGTCATTTAAAGCACTAAATTCGATACCTACTGATTCGGTATAACACTTTTTTAAATGATCCAGGATCGTTTGCAAAGTAGCCTTACCTACGCCGGCAAATCGGCCGGCTACAAATTCTGTATCCAGGTCACTTTCATTTAAACCGAAATAGGAAAGCCCAAGGTTCGCCCTTCGGTCTTTTCTTTCTCTTATGGGATTTGTTTTTGCAACAAGATGGCCTTTTTCCCTGTAGGAAAGTATCAGTTTATACACACCAAATTCTTTATCCAGATTTGAAACAGACAACGGGGAAGGCTCAGCCACCGCGGCGGCAGTTACTGCTTTTCCATTTCCGTTTTGAGTGGAAACGGCAAAATCAAAACCTTCAAAAAACTTTCTCAGGTCTACATCTACACTTTCGGGGTTCTTTTTAAAATCGGTATATAAATTTTCAATATAAGCGGGATGCGAACTGGTTATATACGAGAAATCTTTCATGGTGAAAAGGAAATTTTATCTGTTTCTCCGCTGAAAACCTTTTTCAATAGAGAAAAATACGTCTCAAAAACGGGTCTTTCAGTGCAAATATCGTATGTTTTATTAAGATAAAAATAGAATGAAAACAACATTATCAATCTATTTGGAAAGGAATGAAAAAAAGCAAAGGATGTACGAAAAAAATATTGCCCTAAATAGTTGTATTCTTTTAGGAAAACGTGTTTAGGAAAATAAAGGGGTGTAAGCAAATTTTATAGGCGGCTTTTTTCATACACTCCCCATACACTATCTATACCGAAGCCACCACATTTCCGGCTTTTGATAACTATATGGAAGCGGGTGTTGCTTGATGTCATCCAAACGTTCCTGTAAATCC
>DAHXOZ010000247.1 GCA_027364635.1 bacterium
TTTTTTATGGTAGTATCATCGTCAAGTGTGTAAATACAATTGGTGGCAACCTTATTTTTTTTTGCGAGATGATGTGGTAAAATTCGCTTCGTCAGGAATGAATACCGACTGGAAGATGAGACGAGAGTTTCGTTCGCCAAGGTATACCTGCCGCTGGAAAGAGTTGGCGAAGGTGAAGTAACAGGCAAAAATAAGAATCGGGCGAATTTATTTATCTACTGGTACAGGGCACATAAATCTTGATGATTAAATTTTAAAAATATTAATATTTTGTAGTTGCCTTGTTAGTTTAATATTGGTTTATTAACTATTTGTAAATACTATTTTGAACTTGAGGAACCTATGAAATTTTGGGTTGGGCATCATATTCATTTTTAGGAAAATACACTATGGATAAGCCTTTTCAAGCCTTTGTTTTGATTTTTAAGATGCTAAAAAGTGATATAAGTTAGTTTGTAATGTGTTTGGTAGCATCCTACTTTTACATGGCATTTAAAAATGAAGTATTCCTTAACCCTTAAAAATTATAATTATGAAAACTAAAATGAATGCAGCAAAAATGGTCACAGTTGCCTTATTGGCGCTTTGTACAATCGGAACATCAACCACTGCTTTGGCAGAGAAAACCCCCAATGAGCCTATAGAGTTGAAATATATGGGCAAAACTCAAAATCAACCGGTTTTTCAGCTAAATCTCAACAACCCTGAAAATTCTGAATACTTTATCAGTATAAAAGATGAAAACGGGAACGTGCTTTATTCTGAAAAAGTAAAAGGCGAAAACGTAACACGTAACTACCGTTTCGATATTAATGAGTTTGATTTATCATCAAACGATTTTGGAATAACAGTGCAGGTAACAACTGCAAAAACCCATAAAACGGAAGAATTTCATGTGAAATCAACAGCGCATGTAGTAGAAAATTTTGAAGTGGCAAAATTATAATAGCCTACAACTCCGCACCCAATGAAAAGACAAAATACTTGCCGGCTACCGCTGGCAGGTATTTTTGTTTTAGAAATATAACAATTAAAAAACATGCGAAAAATGCAATCGCATAAAATAATGAATATTAAAAAGTATTTTTATCCCAAAAAAATAAAGTTCCCCTGTAGAAACAGGGGAACTCTTTAACGTATTGCTTGATATGAGACTCTTAAATTAATTTTGCGCTGGCAAACAGCTTGAAAAAAAGAAACAGTGAATTTGTCACCGGCTGAAACAAGTAATCTTTTTATTAACTCGTTTGTAAAACAAATGTACAACGCTGAAAGAACGGAACATAATTAACTTAAACTAAATTATATTATCGCTGAGCAATGTAAATTTTTTTATAATCCTTTGCTGATAAGCGTTTCAGCATAAATCAATAATGATGCCCAATCTATTTTCCGATACATTATTTCAATTAGTACATTCTCTTGAGAAGGCGGAGAAAAGGCATTTTAAGCTTTATATTAAAAGAAGTTCTGCTAAAGAAGACCTTAAAATTATCCGATTGTTTGACGCATTGGATAAACTTGCCGAATATGACGAGAAGGTACTTTTGAAAACATTGAAAGATATTTCAAAACCACAATTAGCTAATTTAAAAACGCATTTATACAAGCAATTACTGGCAAGCCTCCGTTTGCTTAAGACCAACGAAAATATTGATCTTAAACTCAGTGAACATCTTGATAATGCGCGGTTGCTCTACAATAAAGGATTAAAAATTCAAAGTTTGCATATCCTTGAGAAAGCCAAAGAAGTAGCAAAAGCCAATCAAAAAATGAATTTCCTGGTGCAGGCAATTTCGCTGGAGAAAAAAATTGAAACGCTTCATATCACGCGAAGTACCCTGGAAAAAACAGGATTATTGGCTGAAGAAGCGCTTGAAATCAGTGCGCATATCGATAGAGTAACCAAACTTTCTAATCTTGCATTGCTGCTCTACAGATGGTATGTAAAAAACGGCCATGCACGCAATGTGGAAGATGAAAAAGACATCCGGAGTTTTTTTAAAAGTTCTTTGCCCAAAGATGGCGATGCAATAAATGGTTTTTATGAAAAACTATACTTATACCAGAGCTATTGCTGGTATGCCTTCATTCGGCAGGATTTTTTAATGTATTACCGGTACAGCCAAAAATGGATTGATTTATTTTACGAAGATGAGGTAATGATGTCTGTTGAAACAGGTCACTATATCAAGGGAATGCACAATCTGTTAAATGCTCATTTTGATCTTAGAAATTTTAAAGCCTTTCAAAAAACACTCGACCAGTTTGAAGCATTTGCAAAAACGCCTGTTGCCCAGCAGCATGACAACTTCAGAACGCACACTTCAATTTATATCAACAGTGCCAAAATCAACCAATTTTTGATGAAGGGTGATTTTAAAGAAGGAATTGCAATTGTTCCCGAAGTCGAAGCCAAACTGCATGAATATTCGCTTTTTGTAGACACACACCGAATTGTAGTGTTCAATTACAAATTTGCTTCCCTTTATTTTGGTGCGGGCGAATATCATAAAGCGATTGATTATTTGCACAAAATTATTAATGATAACCAGCAAGGACTTCGAAACGATCTTCAATGTTATGCAAGGCTTATGCACTTGCTTTGCCATTACGAGATCGGCAATGAAGAAATTTTGGAATCCCTTATTAAATCCGTATATCGTTTTTTTGCCCGCATGAAAAATTTAACCATTGTGGAAGAAGCGATTTTTACCTTCTTGCGCCATTCTTTTAATGTGAAAGCCAAACTTTTAAAACCAGAGCTTGAGCAGTTTTTAAAGAAGATCAAGCATTTGGAAAAAAACCGGTTTGAAACCAGGTCATTTGCCTACCTGGATGTAATTTCATGGGTGGAAAGCAAAGTTTACGAAAAGCCGATGAGTGAAATTATTCACGCAAAATACATGAAAAGCCGCCACAGAAGATAGAAGATATCGAATCGGATGATATGTTTGCAAAACATAAAATTGAGATAATTGTAAAAATTTGTAGTGACTGGACTCAAAAATTTAAAATCTTTTCTTACTTTTGCAACCCTTTCACAAAACAGCAGGGATGGTGCCCGGCTGACAATGACGGAAACAAATTTTAATAAAAGGAAAAACATTCAATAATGCCAGGAAAAAAACGTACTTACCAGCCGCATAAGCGCCGACGCAAAAGTGTTCATGGTTTCAGGGAACGCATGTCTAGTGTAAATGGCCGTAAAGTTTTGTCAAGCCGTAGAAAAAAAGGGCGCTATAAACTTACTGTTTCTGATGAACACGGAAGTAAAAAATAAAAAGTTAGCTTTCTATATTTGTAAAATAGCCTCTATAAACGAGGCTATTTTTTATTTTATCTTTATTTTATTTTTCATTTTTCAATAATTGCTTTATCACTCCAAAATTTACTTTAAAAAGGAAGGAAAGATTAAAAAGCATGAAGGTGATTCAGAAGCTTTTTAAAGAAGGAAAATCATTTTCTCATTTTCCTTTACGGATAATTTATATGGAAATGGAAAACCAGGATTCAGCATTGAAGGCAGGGTTTACAGTGAGCACCCGCCATTTTAAACAGGCTGTTGACAGGAACAGGATCAAAAGATTAATGCGCGAATCGTATCGTTTGCAAAAAAACAATTTGGCAAATGAATTAGTTATGCATAACAAAAAACTTGCAGTATTTTTTATTTACACTGCTGCTGAATTACCAAAATATAATGAGGTTTATGAAAAGATAGGATCTGCTCTTGAGCGTATTGAAAAAAGCTTTGTTTAATTTAGTTTTTTCCTGAGAAAAGTGCCAACGGTTTTTCAGTACATTAGCTCTTTAGAAAAATAGAAATTCAAATTAATTGTTGTTTTACTATATCAGATAATGCCTTTTTAAAAACATACTTATTTGTAAAATGGGGGCTTACTGTTTTTCTTCTGGGTGGTAACTTAGTTTGCCATTTACAATTCTTGCCGGCTGGGTATAGGGATGTTCTTCTCCCTTATTAACGCCCATAATATGCCATACTTTCCATCCACGGTTTTTTAAATAATCAGAAACCATCGAACGATGACAGCGCCACCAAACAGCTTC
>DAHXOZ010000248.1 GCA_027364635.1 bacterium
AAAAAAACCATTGGTGCAAAAAACAAAGAAATAAAAGTGACAACAATCATGGTTTTCATTCCGAATTTGTCAAACATTTTTCCCAGAAACAATGCCGCAATTCCATCCGCAGCCATTGCAACAGCATACAAAATGGGTATCGTTGCATCATGCATCAAATTAATTTCTTTAAAATGATAAGCAATCAAAGGAAAGTCAGCATACCCCGCTGCGATAAAAATTACGGCAAATAAATAAAGCCAGAAGAGTTTTGGATAACCTTTGGTTTTTATTTCAATTTTTTCAATTTCCAGGTCCCTCGGATTAGGGTATTGCGATTTTGCAAATAATAGAATCCCTAAAGCAATAATTGCCGGAATAAAAAGTATCAGGAATGCTTCATGGTAAGATTTATTTCTATAAAACAAAACAGCGCTTACCAATAACGGCCCAACAGTAGCACCGGTTTGATCCATAGCTTCATGCAGGCCAAATCCCCAGCCACGGCCCATTTCCTTAGCGCCATAAGATAACATCGCATCACGTGCAGGCGTGCGAATGGCCTTACCGATTCTTTCGGTGATCATCAAAACAACTGCCAGTTGCCAATAGCCTGCAAAAGCTAACACCGGCCCTGAAAACAGATTCAATAAATAACCGACAATAATTATCGTCCAGTACTTTTTTGTTTTATCGCTGAAATAACCCGAAACAATTCTGAGTCCGTAACCTAATAATTCACCTAAACCTGCCACCCAACCCACAGTAGCGCCGGAAACACCCAGTATGCTTAGATATGGTCCGCTGATGCTTCTTGCAGCTTCGTAGGTCATGTCAGAAAAAAGACTGATGCATCCTAAGAGGACTACAAATTTGGTGGCTCTGTTTAATTTCACTGGCTATACTTTTATTAAAACTTTACACTTCCCGCTTTTGTAAAAAAAGCAGCAACAATTTTAATTCACCCAATGTGTTTTTGTTTGCGATTCTACAACTTTTAATCTTTTTTCCAATTCATACATTTTGTATAGCAATAACAAAGTACTTTTTGATAATGACTCACTGTTTAATGCTGTATTTCCGTTCATCATTTGCTCCATTTCTTCGATCTCTTTTTTGAGAATGATAAAAAATTCTTTTTCCATATATAATTATAAAGTATTCACCAACAAACCGTCATTTATCATGTTTGGTATGCCTTGGCTTATAATATAAAACTGTTGCTTTTTCTATGGTGATCAAACCACCACATGCTGCCTCTTCCATTAGTTTATCAACCACATTCACAAAAGCGTTTATTTTTTCTTCATGATCTACAATTTCTATTATTACAGGAAGGTCTTGCGATATCTCGATAAGTTTGGCAGTATGTACATGGGATGAAGCACCAAAAGACATTAAGCCTCTTATGGCAGTACATCCCGCGAGTTCCTGTTTTTTTGCAGCGAACACGATGGCTTCATACAAAGGCTGATGGCCTACTTTATCGAGTTCTCCTATAAAGATGCGCAACAGCCTGGAGTCAATATCAAGTTCCATAATTATGAGATTAATTTTGTAAATAAAATGCCCGCATGTACCGCGCCAAAGCCAATAAATACACTTATTAAAAGATATAATGCTGTATAATAAAACTCACCTTCCAGTACCATGCTTACATTTTCGTACGCAAATGAAGAATAGGTAGTAAATCCTCCGCAAAAGCCTGTGGCCAGAAAAACTCTTACTTCAGGGGAAATAAGATTTCCTTTTTCCGACAGGGCATAAACGATTCCGATGATAAAACACCCGGTGATGTTTACGAATAAGGTGCCCAGGGGAATAGATGCAGGATAATTATTTTGTACGTACTGTTGGGATAGATAACGGCAAACACTCCCTATACCACCTCCCAAACCTATTAATATTAAACCCCTGGTCATAGTATCCTTGTTTAATTATATTAAACTATGAGCAGGAGTCATCAGCCGGCCTGCGTTTTGGCAGACTTTTCGGCGGTTCAAAGGCGAACTCCATCGCCTGAATTGTTATTGCAAAGATATTTAATTTTAATTAGTATATATAGTATATACTTTCATTATGGAAATTTTCACGGTTATTCAATATCCCAAAATTCTACTTCTTTATAAATAACTACTTTAGAACGAAGCAGATCTTTATGGCGTAAGAAAAAGTCCTGTAATTTTTCTTTCTTATCAATCAATTCTACGCACATATTTAGCCTGGAATTATCGCTCTCAACATTATATGAAATCATTTTTCCGTCACTGTTAAAACTGGTATGCGTACTATGAGCTGAAGCATTGATGATTCCATCTTTTTTTGCCTCGAGAATTATGTGCATATATACCGATTTGGGAAATAACTTTCTAAATAAAGTCCTTTCTCCATGCCGCACTTTGTGTGCAGGTTCTATGTAAATTTCCAGTTTGCCTAAAGAGTGGGATTTGATTTTTCTAACCATTGTTTTCTGTTTTTTATTCGTTTTTCCCGCACCTCATGAAGTGTGGTATTGGTATGATGATTTAAGTGATTGATTTTAGAAACGCCTACTCTTTGCGAATGATAAATACCGGAATGCCCGCTAAAGTAATAGGCAGTAAAACAAGCTACCGCAAAATAAAGAATGTTGCCACCTCCGAATAATTCAACACCCATGAAGGTGCAGGCTATAGGTGTATTGGTAGCGCCTGCAAACACGGCAATAAATCCAAGGCCTGCCATTAAATCTACAGGGGCGCCCAATTGAATAGCAATCGTATTTCCCAATGCTGCTCCTATAAAAAATAATGGAGTCACTTCGCCACCCTTAAACCCAGTGCCCAGGGTAATAGCGGTTAAAAGAAGTTTCCATAGCTAGCTAAATGTAGTAGCGCCCCCCGGTTGAAAACAAGACAAAATAGAAACCCCATTTTTATCCGGATTTGAAACTCCCAGGCTTAAATAATCCTGTGTGCCTAAAAGAAAAGTGAACCCTATAATTAAAAGGCCGCCTAAAGCAGGTATCAGCCATTTTATTTTTATCAGCTTCTTACTATAATTAGAAATAGTATGAGAGGTTTCTGCAAATAAAAAACCTGCAAGGCCAAAAAGAACGCCTGCTATAATCACCTTTATAAGAAGTAAAAAATCGAAATGAAAAAAAGGAAATAAAGTTTGAGTGTCCCCGCTAAAATGGATATGGTATTGTGTATGGTGAATTCCCCAGGCGGCGCAGGTGATATCTGCTAAAACACTGGCAATAAAACAGGGCATAAGCGCATCATGTTTTATGCGCCCAAGGGCTAAAACTTCTAAAGCGAATATGGCTCCGGTTATTGGGGTACCGAAAACGGCACCAAACCCCGCAGCAATACCTGTCATCAATAACATCTTTACATCTTCTTTTGACAGGTTAAACTTTTTGGCGAAAAATTGCGCGATGCTTCCGCCAATTTGGACGGCAGTTCCCTCTCTGCCTGCAGATCCGCCAAAAAAATGCGTTATGATCGTAGTCAATAAAACCAGGGGTGCCATTCTTGCGGGAACACCACCTCCCGGTTGATGAATTTCATCCATTATCAGGTTATTGCCACGATCTGAATTTTTACCCAACTTGTCATACAGAACATAGACTAGAATTCCGCCAACGGGTAGAAAAAATAGTAGCCATGGATGGGCAAAACGAAAATTGATTGCTTTATCTAACAGCCACAGAAATAATGCTACAACGGAACCCGTTACAAGAGATACAGGTATGCTCAATGCGGTCCAGTAAAGTAAATGCCGGGTGATTTTTATATGTTCAAATGTATACTTATGCTTCTTCATCCTACAAATAGATTGAATAAAATATTTACTATTTGTAGGCGCCATTAGTCCGCGGATTAGCTGACGGTTGGTTCAGGAAGACACCATTTCCTGTAAAATGGCCGCGAAGGTAAATAAAAAAAACATTTACAGTAATAGGATTAAGCATTCTTCTGAAAACCTAAGTTCAACTAATAAGTGCAACAGGGAGTTATTCCCGTTCGGGGCGAAGTGAAGCGAAGGCGTAGCCGAA
>DAHXOZ010000249.1 GCA_027364635.1 bacterium
AAAAACAGGGAGCACGACTACATAAAATCGCTAACTACGGATCTTAACGACGATATAAAAAATTTTGACAGCATAATCGTTTTTGAAAAAACCGGTATAAAGCAATTAGATACACTTATACGTTTATTGAACCATCCCGCACTGGCAAAACAAAACGGAGATGAAATATATTTTGTAGCAAGACAAGGACCGCGGGAATTTCCATTTCCCATAACTAATCGCACCATTGACCAGTTAAAAGGCTCCGGTGGTTTTTTACTGATACGAAATGTGGAAGCGTCAAATCAAATTATCGATTATTACAACCATTTTTCGCCTATTAAACTTCTTGAAAATAATTATGACAGGGAGTTTAGTGAGTATGAGCATGTTGCTGCACTTATTTTTGACCCCGAAATTTTGAGAAGGCAGGAAAGCAATACAGGTGTAATTATGCGAAGTAATGACTCTCCTACACTCCTGACTTATGACAATAATTTACTGAAACAATTAGCATTTACCGTAGTTCAGATGGGTGGTTCAAGGCGTTACAGGTTAGGCCTGCTGCAGGCTCAAAAGCTGCAGGCAGAAAAATTAAAATCGTACTTGCAGAAAGAATATCATTTTAAAAATGAATAAATAAAAGTCATGGAAGTACATCATCATCCCAAACTAGAAAAGAAAAATTTCAAAGAATATTTCCCGGAATTCCTGCAGCTTCTGTTTTACGCGGATGTTCCAGACAATAGACAAACCAGTATTTTATTTTATATAAAATTGTTAGTTCCTTAAAATAATAAAAATGAGTAACACAAAAACAGATGAAGGTTTAAAACGTGTAATAGGTGTTTCCGGCCTTTCACTGAATATCATCAACAATACCGTTGGAGCAGGCATTTTTGTGCTCCCTGCAATTGTAGCCATTTCTCTCGGCGGTTTCGCCGTCTTTGGCTATTTATTTTGTGGAATTTTGATGGCCGCTATTATGTTTTGTTATGCGGAAATTGGCAGCCGCATTACCTCTTCCGGGGGTAGTTATGCTTATGTTGAAGCCGCGTTTGGCAGCTTTGCCGGATTCATTATCAACTGGCTTTTCTTTTTTGGATTTGGTGTTTTAGGGGATGCGGCCATTATTAATATTGTTGCTGATTCATTGGCGGTCATTTTCCCTGTTTTACAAAGTTTATGGGTGCGTGGTTTATTATTTTTTGTCCTGGTAGGATTCATGGTTTTGGTAAATATCAGAGGTGCTAAACAAGGCGTTGGTTTTGTAAAACTGATTACTATCATCAAAGTTTTGCCGCTGATTGCTATTATCATTTTCGGGTTTAGCCATATTAAAACAGCGAACCTGCATGGGGGAAATTTACCGTCTTTCAACACATTTGGTAATACAATTCTTGTTTTATTTTTTGCCTTCCTGGGATTTGAATCAGCACTAAATGTAAGCGGAGAAATAAAAAACCCTAAACGCACCATACCAGTTAGCATTTTGATAGGAGGACTTTTGGTGTTAATTGTTTATTTACTGCTGCAAACTATAACACAGGGAGTTCTGGGAGCAAACATGGAAGCAGTAAAAAATGCACCATTAGCAGCAGTTGCTGAAAAAATTATTGGCCCGGCAGGAGGCATTATTTTGTTAATTGCTGCTGCCATTTCCTGCTTTGGAAATGTAAGCGGAGATGTGCTTTTAGCACCACGTTTATTATTTGCCGGAGCAAAGGACGGAATCTTTCCAAAATTTTTGGGTAAAGTTCATCCAAAGTTTGCTACGCCTTATTGGGCAATTATTATCTATGGCTCTTTGATTTTTATTTTTTCCGTTTCGGGTGGTTTTAAACAATTGGCGATCCTTTCAACCGCCGCAATTTTGATTATTTATCTCGCTGTTATTTTAGCTACTATTAAATTAAGAAAGAAGAAACCTTCAGGTGCTGAAAACGGATTCAGAATGCCGGGAGGCCTCACGATTCCGGTTGTTGCAATTGCCGCCATCGTTTGGTTACTAACCAGTTTGACTAAATGGGAAATTGGATCAACAATGATTTTTATTGTGGTGATCTGCGTGATTTATTTAGTGATGGAGAAATATAAAAAGAGGAAAACGATTTTGACAGAGATAAAGAAAGATGAGGTAATTGCCGGAGATCACGGCCTGGCCGGATTTTAAAAGTTATCCGGGTTAATGCAACACAACATTTCAAACACAAAATTGCAAATAACATAATGGAAGTACATCATCATCCCGATCTGCATCACAAGAAGAAAAATTTTAAAGAATATTTCCTGGAATTCTTAATGATATTTCTTGCCGTAACGATGGGGTTTTTTGCTGAACAACTGCGGGAACATTATGTTGAAATTAAAACAGAAGAGAAATATGTACAATCGTTGTATAATGATTTAAAAATGGATACGCTTCTCATACAACGCACTGTTGACGAAAAGAAATGGGTTATTGACAAATTCGATAGCGTTGAAAAAATAATTGCATCAAATGAAATCAGCAAAAACAATGAATTTGTTTACTATGCAGAAAAGTATGTTACGTTCAATGATGTATTCACATCGCAGGATATTACCTACCAGCAATTGAAAAGCTCCGGCGGTTTTCGTTACCTGGAAAATATTGAACTCTATAAAAAACTGGCTGATTATTATAATCTTTATTCCCGCTACCAGTCAGTTGATGGAAGCTTTGGTTACCAGCATGAAGGCATAAATGAAACACTTGATCTCGAAGCAAAAATGTTCAATGCAAAAGATCTTGCAAGCCTTGACAATTATAATGCGCATACCTTTTATGATCTTGCATTAAGACCTGATGGGGGAAAATTTGAGCCGATTATAACCGACAAACAAAGTTTAAACCTTTTATATCTTAGGATTCATCATGCAAAATGGCGTGCTTCCGCAAGCAAGCTATTTTTGGGTTGGCTTGAAGATAAAGCAGCAGAATTAATAAATGATCTGAAAAAAGAATACCAACTTCAATAAAATAAAAACATGGAAGTACATCATCACCCTCAAGTAGAGAAGAAAAATTTCAAAGAATATTTTTTGGAATTCTTAATGATCTTTCTTGCAGTAACAATGGGATTTTTTGCCGAGAACATAAGAGAGCATTTTGTAAATAAAGAAAAGGAAAGGCAATATATCAGATCATTTATTGATGATATGTCGGCTGATGAATCCAACCTTCCCAGGCTCATCAACAATATTGAGACCGAGCAAATAGAATCAGGCGATTCTTTGCCTATTCTCCTGAACAGACCAGATACGAAAAGGCCTGCATTTAAAACCTATCTTTTTCTCCGCAGGATGTTCAGGCAGCAGAGCGTGAAGTCTTACATAACTGACAGAACCTTTGAGGAAGTGAAGAATGCCGGGGAAATGAGGTTGATCAGCAATAAGCAGGTTTCTGATAGTCTGGTGGATTATTACAAAGCAGTAGAATATATTGAAGACCTGCAACAGACCCTTAAAGAATACAAAGAGAAATTAAGGGAAGACCTTCCGCTTATTTTGAATTCAACTGATTACGCCCAGACAAATGATAGTTCTAATGATGATGTTACCTATCCAAATGAAAATTTACACCTTAGGTCTGTCGATCCGGTGGCCATCAACAGAATATTGATCGCAACAAGAGAAATTTATCTGCTCAGCAAATTCATAAAACATAGAATTCAATATCAGTATAACAAAGCAGGTAATATTAAAAAATTGATCGCTGAAAAATATGATCTTGAAAAATAATAAGGGTTTGAAATAAACCAATAAATAAAAGTTTTAATAATGGAAGTCCATCATCATCCACAAGTAGAAAAAAAAGGTTTCAAAGAATATTTTCTGGAATTCATAATGATATTCCTTGCTGTAACACTTGGATTTTTTGCAGAGAGCCTGAGGGAACATTTGAGTAATCATTCGAAAGAAAAAGAGTACATCATCGGCATAAAAAAGGATCTCATTGCAGATACGGCAAG
>DAHXOZ010000024.1 GCA_027364635.1 bacterium
CCGATAGTACCTGACTTTTCAGTGGCTGCCTGTATCGCATCATTATTCACCACCAATACATTGTCTATATATAATTTGCTACCATCATCTGAGGTGGTATAAAAAGTATATTGTCCGTCCGCGGGTACGTTGACATAGCCGGTATAGTTGATACTGTAAGAATAATTTCTGTTAGCCACAGAAATATCGAATGTATTTACAGTTCCGGATTTTACCGGTGTAGCCGTACTAAAGTCGGGTACTGAACTGTAACTTGCTGCTTCATAATAACTGTAATTAAGTCCGTTTACCGTGTTGGATGGATTTACTGCAGGAAGTAAATTAGAGGTAGTAGAGGTAGTAGTGGTAGTAGTAGAGACCCTATATAGAGAAGAATTAGGAATCACCTGTTTACCTAAACCCGGCCCTGCATAACTCACAGACAAAACATTATCGCCTGCTTGTTGGAAATATCCGACAGTGATAGCATGAAGACCTGCTTTTAACCCGATAGTACCTGACTTTTCAGTGGCTGCCTGTATCGCATCATTATTCACCACCAATACATTGTCTATATATAATTTACTGCCATCGTCTGAGGTGGTATAAAAAGTATATTGTCCGTCCGCAGGAACGTTGACATAGCCGGTATAGTTGATACTGTAAGAATAATTTCTGTTAGCCACAGAAATATCAAATGTATTTACTGTTCCGGATTTTACCGGTGTGGCCGTACTGAAGTCGGGTACTGAACTGTAACTTGCTGCTTCATAATAGCTGTAGTTAAGTCCGTTTACCGTGTTGGATGGATTTACTGCAGGAAGTAAATTAGAAGAAGCAGAAACCCTGTATAAAGAAGAATTGGGAATTACCTGCTTGCTTAAGCCCGGCCCTGAATAGCTAACAGATAGTACACTTCCACCTGCTTGTTGAAAATAACCTACAGTGATTGCATGAAGTCCTGCTTTTAATCCAATAGTGCCAGATCTTTCGGTAGCCGATTGAACAGCGTTGTTATCGACTACCAGGTTATTATCAATATACAATTTACTGCCATCATCTGAAGTGGTATAAAAAGTATATTGCCCGTCAGCAGGGACATTAATGTAGCCGGTATAGTTAATGCTGTAATCATTACTCCTGTTAGCCACAGAAATATCAAATGTATTGACAGTTCCGGATTTTACCGGTGTTGAAGAACTGAAGTCAGGTAGTGAAGTGTAATCTGAAGCTTCATAATAATTATAGTTAAGCCCATTTACTGTATTGGATGGATTAACAGCCGGTAGTAAATTAGTTGAAGCCCCATTTTTTATCAACACAGCAGAAGAATAGGGGGCAAGTGTTATGCTTCCATTGTAAGTATTCCATTTTGCGTCAATATAATTTGCGTCTAATGCGATAGTTTTACTACTTGATGTAGGATTATACTCGAATCTTTCATCAGCTGCACTTGAAATAGTCTTAGGAGTGGTTGTTGAATTAGCATCCTGTCCATCATATGTTTGCCATGCAGCAAGATTCATTACCACTCCGGGCCATGAAAAATTGGGTTGAAAAATAATGCTTTGATCATTTCCAAGTGGATTTACAAAACTATTGTAATCTGAAGAACCAAAAGCCTTCATATCAGTGGCATCAGTAGGACTAAAATAAAAGAAACAGATTTGATCAGTGGTTTTAGCAACGAAAATATTATTATTAATAGTAACTCCCCGTATCATCGAAGTTCCTCCTGCCTGCAAACATAGCGAACCTGTTACATAGGTTCCCGGAGAACCACTATTATAAACAGTATTGTTCTTGACATTGATATTATTTCCGTTATGTATAAATATTCCTGCGGAACTGGAATTGGCTACTGAATTATTAGATATCGTAACATTATTTCCAAGATCATCAATATAAATTCCGGAACAATGGATTTCATTAGATGCAGTACCAGCCGAATTACCTACCGAATTTATAATGATGTTCCCATCAATCACTTTACCGGCTTCCCCTGCAAAACCTGTATAAATACCTGCACCATCATCTCTGATCATACAGGAGTGATTGACATAATTATTCCTGACTTGCGTATTGGTTCCTCTAAAACTGATTCCGTCATAAGCACTGCTGTCTATTTGATTGTATTGGATTAAAGCATAGTTACTCGGACTGTTTATAGCTGCGCCATTATAATCATTGGGTAAGATTGGCGAAACCAATCCTGTTCTCTTTATATTATTATATTTAATTGTATAATAAGGTCCAAAATCATCTGATTCAATGCTACTGCTGCCACAATCGCTAATATTATTACTTTCGATATCGGCGTATGATGAAGAATTATTCACTTCTATACCAAAAACCCCTGTATAAGCTATATCACAATTTGTGATCTTCGGATTTTGACTGTTGCCTATCGAGATGGCAGTGGTATTTGCTCCCCTGAGATCAAGATTGTCAATAGTAATATAATTCTGATGATTACTGCTTATAAGAGTTTCAACTGTTGTAATGGCAACATTATTAGGTTGACTTGTGCTATATATATCTATTTTTTTTGTATTAGGATTGTAATACCATTCACCTTGGCTATCAAGTGTTCTACTGTCATCTTCGATAAAAAAGCCAAAATTATCAATAGGGTTTGTAGTACCATTTGAATAATACAAAGTTCCCCCGGATTGACTTGTAATTGTTTGTTTTACAAAAGTCCAGCGATTGGCCCTGATTACGACTTTCGCTCCTGTCCAATTTGGAGAACCATTTAAAGAACTACTTGTTATTGAATAATTACCACCATGCGATTGAAAACTTAAGAAGCCACTGTTTGGATACCTTCCCATTGGCGTATTAACCCCATTGATTATAACTATATTGGCAGTAGATAAATTAGAAACCTGATTGGTGCTTTCCCAAATGTTTCCACCTAAATTTGTCCATGAAGAAATCCATGAAAATCCTGTAATAATTGGTTTGGCTCCTGAACCATAAGCACCAAATGTTATTGGACTTCCTGAATTTCCTGAATTATTGATGCTTATATTTCCATAAAAAGAATCGCCACGTTTAAATAATATATTATCCCCGGGCTGGAAATTATAAAAGGAATTTACTTTACTCAATGATTGCCAGGGAGATGAAGAGGAGGTTCCTGAATTGTAATCACTTCCTGAAGAACTTGATACGTAATAAGTTGTGGCAGATGTTGAAAAGCTTAAAAGTAAAAAAAACAGTAAGAATAGGATTTGTGTAGATTTTTTGTATAGCATTTGCAGGTTTTAGATTTATCTGTTTTGAAAAAAATATTGAAGACTAATCATGTGATAATATTGTATTAAATATTTAGAAAGCAGTCAATTATGCTTGTTATTTGTAAATTTTATTAAATGATGTGGTTAGCTTTTCATTTCAGTAATTAACAGATATTGGCACAATTTTGGAAAATAATGAATTTGGATAATTGTATTATTTTTAATTCTTCTAATAATTGCAATTTCTATGCCATATGAGGTTTCTTTTGTTCGGATTTTTCCACATCTGGTAACAATATTTCAACATTAAATTTTTCTTCCATTCAGCATTCTAATAAATCTTTAATACACATTTATATAATAATTATTTTTAAAATAGTAATTATAAGTGTTTAATAATAACTATTGGCTACAGCCAGGTTAAAAAATATTAGATATTTATCATATTTACAAATAAACCATTTATAATAGGTAGGCCAAAGATGTACAAATCCAGCTTTGAACCTTGTTTCAGAACTTAATTGCGGAATTACCTGTCAAACAGTAGAACCAAAAACATATCTATTAGATTTCCGATGTATATTTCATTCCAAAGATTAAGGTTTTATATAAATCGGTTTAATCCTAAGTCTGAAGAATAAAAATCCCCTGAATTTGTTTGTTTGCTGGTACTATTAATTTTCTTAGTTAAGAACGAAGTTTTCGTTTCATCATTAAAGCAAATATTACAATATTAATTGTATTAAATTGACAACCAACTATATAATAAATAGTAAACAGATACATTATGAGTTCTCCAATTTCCAAAAACCCGTTGGAACATTTAAAAATTTTACATGATTTTATAACATCAAAATAAGGCTGATAAAAACACCTCACGTTTGCAAGAACTACATTAAAATCAATGTCTAACAGCTCTAAAATAAGCGCCATAACATCCAATATTTTACTTGATTTTACGTTTAATAAATAATTCAATATTTATAATCAGGTCAAAAAACGAACAGTTTATCCCTTATGAAAAGCTTTTTGCTTCGTAAAATATCCAGGCTCCAAAATAATATTCTTTACGGAATGTCATTTAGTTTCCTTGTGCTCTTGTTTTTTATTCTTTTCATATTTAAAAATGATAATACCAGCGAGAATATTCCGATTGCAGTAACTGGAGCCATAATTGCCTTTGTTATTATTTTGGTTTTTTTATTCAAAATAGATGAAGACCGAAAATCAGGCAAAATTGCAAAAAACAATCTTGCAGCAAATGAACTTAAATACCGGAATCTTATTGAGAATGCAGGTATTGTAATGTATACCACTACCATAGATGGTTATATCACTTTTGCAACCGGTAAAGCTTTTCAGTTAACAGATTACCGTATAGACGAATTGGTTGGAATGCACTTTTCGGATATTCTTGATATTGAATGGCTGGAAATAGCCAGGGAAAAATACAGGAGGCAGATTGAAAATAATATTGATGAAACATTTCTTGAATTTGCAATCAGAACAAAATTTGGAGATTTAAAATGGGTTGAGCAATCTGCAGTTTTGGTTTTTGAAAACAATATTCCAGTTGGTTTTCAGTGTGTCATAAAAGATATTACGGAGAAAAAAGAAATGGAAGAGGTGGTAAGAAAATATGAAGTGGCGCTTGTTCAAAACCAGGAAAGATTGCAGTCTATACTTGATAATGCAACTTCTTTAATTTATTTAAAAGATCTGGATGGAAAATATCTTTTGGTTAACAAACAATTTAAACAGGTTTTAAATGTAACAGAAAGCGCTGTAATTGGTAAGACAGATTTCGATTTTAACACAGAAGAACAGGCAAAGCGATATAAGGAAACAGATGAAAAAGTAATTAAAACCTGCAAGCCAGTTGAGTTTGAGGAAATTATAGAAATGCATGACGGGAAACATATTTTGTTGATTATAAAATTTCCGTTGATCAATGCCCAAAATAAACTTTACGGAATCAGTGGTATCGCAACAGATATTACCGAAAGAGTAATGCAACGGGAAGAATTGATAGAGGCAAAAAAAGTGGCTGAAGATGCAAAGAGATTACAGGAACAGTTTCTTGCAAACATGAGTCATGAAATAAGAACTCCAATGAATGGGATACAAGGAATGACAGATCTTTTATTGGATACTGATTTAACAGAAAAGCAACACGATTTTGCCAAAACGATCAAAAGATCGGCTGATAATTTAGTGGTTATTATTAATGACATACTTGATTTTTCAAAAATCAAAGCCGGTAAATTAACTATAGAAAAAATTGATTTTGATTTAAATGAAATTGTTGAAAATGTCACAGCTGTTTTCATGCATCGTATAAAGGAAAAAGGATTGACTTTTACTATTGATGTTGATAAAAATATTCCTCCTGTTTTAAAAGGTGATCCTTACAGGCTTAACCAGATTCTTATTAATCTTATAGGAAACGCAATAAAGTTTACGCACACCGGCGGTATTACATTTAAAATTTCAATACAGGAAAAGAATAACCAGGAAGTGACTTTAAACTTTTCAATCTCTGATACAGGAATTGGAATTAAGAATGATAAATTAAATGAAATTTTTGAAAGCTTTACACAGGCAAGTGTAGAAACTTCCCGTAAATATGGCGGATCTGGTTTAGGTCTGGCAATTAGCAAGCAATTATTGGAATTACAACACGGAAAAATTTCAGTAGAAAGTGAAGTCGAAAAAGGTACCACTTTTCATTTTTCAATACCATTTAATTGCAGTAAAACCAACCATAAATTATTTTACAGAGGGAAGAAATTAAAAGATTACCATGGCTTTTTGCAAAACAAGAAATTTCTTGTTGCAGAAGATAATAAAGTGAATCAGAAAGTAATTCAAAATGTATTGCAAAAAGCGGGGGCCAGTGTAGACATCGCCAACAATGGATTAGAAGCAATCAATTATCTAAAGGAAAATAAAGAGTATGATGTGATTATAATGGATCTGCAAATGCCGGACATGGATGGTTATGCAGCGACAAAATATATAAGAAATGTGATGAATATTTCTATTCCTATTATGGCAATGACTGCATCAGCCTTAAAAGGAGAGAAATCCAAATGTATTGAAATGGGGATGAACGATTACCTGACAAAACCCTTCGATTTTTCATTTTTTTACGAACGCATACATATGCTTTTGGATCAACAACCGGCAATTGATATAATGGAAAAAATTGACGAAAATGAAAACAACGGGTTATTTGATCTAAGCATGTTGGAAGAAATGGATGACTCAGAATATTTATCAGAAATACTTGAGATGTATTTAAACAATACACCACTTGATTTAAAAGAACTACAGGAATCGGCGGAGTCAGACCAGTTTGAAAATGTTTACAAAATTGCACATAAGCTGAAAAGCAGCACAGGTCTTTTAAAAGCAACAGCTCTATTTGATGTTTTGGTAAAAATAGAAGAAACTGCAAAATTGAAAAACAGAAATGAACTTATTGTTTTAGGATCGCAGGTAATCAGTGAATTTAACAAACTTGAAAATCCACTAAAAGAATATTTACAGCAAAACAAAAAATTAATAAAAGTTGATTAATGAAATAATCTATAAAGAATAATCTTATGAAAATATTAGTAGCAGAAGACGAAATGATCATGCAGAAAACCATCGAATTCCGTTTAAAAAAAGATGGACACGAAGTAATAACATGCAGCGATGGGAGAGAAGCCATTCAGAAAATTGAAGAAATAAATCCTGACCTGATAATTACTGATATAATGATGCCTTTTGCATCAGGATTGGAAATTATTGAAGCAGTTAAAAGAAATGGAGGTAAAAACATCCGCATAATCGTCCTGTCTGCCATGGGGCAGGAAAATGTAGTGCTGGAAGCGTTTCAACTGGGTGCGGATGACTACATCACTAAACCATTTAGTCCAAATGAATTATCAATGAGGGTAAAAAGATATAGCGTTGAAACTAAAGAAGTGACAATTTAAAATGAAATTAACCATTACTTTTTTACAAATAGATATACATCCTTTAATAGGGCTGCTTTATTTTTTTCTGGGTCTTATGGTGATGGTGTTTTTATTTCTAATCTTCTTTTCATTTTATAAAAGAAGATTAGAAATAAAGAAAAAATTCTGGGAAGAAACCATTTTCTCGGTTATAAGCCAGGTTATCTTTTATGAAGAAGATCAACAACCGGAAATGGAAATCAAACTGGATAAAAGTTTATTACACAATTCCAAATTCAGGCAATATTTTACCGATGAGATAATACATGTTAAAAAAAATCTTTTCGGTGCGCCCGCATCCAATCTTAGAAAACTGTATACCTCACTGTACTTCGATAAAGACTCTTTGCAAAAAATTCATAGTACCAAATGGTATATTAAAGCTAAAGGCGTACAGGAACTGGCAATAATGGAGCAGGTTCAATATGTAAAAGAGATTTTCAGGCTTACGAATAATTCTAATGAATTGGTAAGAAACGAAGCGCAATGTGCGTTAGTAAACTTCTACGGTTTTAAAGGGTTCAGGTTTCTCAATGTAATAGTACATCCGATAAGCCAATGGCAACAAATACAACTTTTAAATTATTTGCATGACGCAAAATCAACTGATACTCATCAACTGAAAAAATGGTTAGCTTCAAAAAATGAATCTGTGGTTATACTTTCACTGAGGCTGGCTACTTTTTATAATTCATTTGAAGTTTATAACGAAGTAATTCAATGTTTACAACATCCGGATCAACAGGTAAAACTGAATGCTTTAATGTATCTGAAAAAAATAGCATCTGGCGATGCAGCAGAGAAAATTATTAATTGCTATAACTTCTCAGACAGGACCGTAAAATTATCCATCCTTTCAGTTTTAGAAGAAATTGGTAATGAAAATCAAGTATCTTTTTTGTTGAAACAATTGCATGATAACGACGATACCATTAAACTGGCTGCTGCTAAAACTTTATCGTGCCTGCATCCCATGGGTAAAGCTTTTTTTCAAACACATTTATTCGCTGATCAAAATCCATGGAAAGCTATTTTTAGTCAAATTGAGAACGATCGTGCCGCATGAGTATACTACATTTTATAATACGCTTCTTCACCTATGGTATTATGATATACTCATTGGTTTTAATTCTCTTCTATATTTTTATTGGCTTTTATTCTACCAGGGAAATAAGGAAATATTTACATCTGAATAGTTTTGCAGACTTCCGTGTTCCGGCTGCTTCAGAACATCTTCCGGGCATAAGCCTCGTAGCACCTGCGTATAATGAAGCGGCTAACATTGTTGAAAACGTGAGGTCGATGTTGTCTATCCATTATAACAAACTCGAACTTATTATTGTAAATGATGGCAGCCAGGATGATTCCCTGCAAAGACTTATTGAGGCGTACGATCTTTATAAAACCAGTGTTTTTATAAACCAGCAAATTCCTACTAAAAAAGTAAGAGGAGTTTATAAGAGCAATAACCCGGTTTTTAAAAAACTGATTGTGGTAGATAAGGAAAATGGTGGTAAAGCAGATGCTTTAAATGTTGGGATTAATGTTGCCTCTCACAGATATTTTGTATGTGTGGATGTTGATTGCATATTAGAACAGGATGCATTACTAAAAATGATAAAACCATTTTTAGAAGAAACGGAAGTGAGGGTTATTGCTTCAGGAGGTGTAATACGAATTGCGAATAATTGTAAGATAGAAAACGGCAGATTGATAGAAGTAAATCTCCCGAAAAAGTTTTTACCCAGAATGCAAACTTTGGAATACATCCGTGCATTTTTATTAGGTCGTATGGCATGGAGCCGACTGAATGGGTTGTTACTGATTTCTGGAGCATTCGGAGCTTTTGATAAAGACCTGGTTATAAAGTGTGGAGGTTACAGCGTAAACACGGTGGGCGAGGATATGGAACTAATTGTAAGAATGCGCCGATACATGGTTGAAAATAAACTCAGCTATAAAATAACTTATATTCCTGACCCCTTGTGCTGGACAGAAGCACCGGTGAATTATAAAATATTAGGCAGGCAAAGAAACCGATGGACCAGGGGGACGATAGAAACTTTACGAACCCACAAAGTCATGTTTTTTAACCCAAAGTATGGTTTATTGGGATTACTTAGTTATCCATATTGGTTTTTTTTCGAATGGCTGGCACCGGTAATAGAATTCTTTGGTGTAGTTGCTTTTATTGTTTTTGCTTTATTAGGAATAGTTAATTGGGCTACATTTTTTATTTTACTGGCCTGCGTACTTTTATTTGGTTTCCTATATTCAGTATTTGCCATTTTGATGGAAGTACAAACCTACAATCAATATAAAAGTGAAAAAGATATTTTCAAATTGATTGCAACCGCTTTTCTTGAACCTTTCATTTTTCACCCTTTTGTTGTGTGGTCTGCTTTGCGCGGAAATATTGATTACCTGAAAAAGAAAAATACCTGGGGGGAAATGACCCGGCAGGGGTTGAGCACCAGGAACAATGAAATACCTGAGAATCCCGACCTTTTGGTTTTCGAAGAGAAAAAAGAATCGCGATTACTTGAAGGAGTTCGCGAAGCAATAAGCTATAGTTTGATTCTTTTCGTTTCTATGCTTTTGGTAAAAGTGGTTGAAATTATCAGGGATACTCAACATTTTGGAATACCCAAAGACTTTATAAAGGTGATTAATTATGGATTGATTAATGATCTTTCATTTGATTTAAATATTGCAATTATTCCTGTTACTATTTTTATAATTCTTTTTTTGCTGAGCAAAAAAATCGCCCATATCTTTTTTATATCATTTTCAGTTTTGTTGATAATGATTCATGCAGCCCTTGCTGAATATTTTTTACAGACACTGGTGCCACTGGGCGCTGATCTTTTTGGATATACGATGGCTGATATTAAGCAAACCGTAGGGGCCGCAGGCGTTCCAACCACTTTTATTTTTATTGCTGTAATTCTGATTGCTTCGGTTATTTCCCTGTTTCTATTACTTCCAAAAAGAATAAAAATAAAACCCGCATTTTCTTTATCCATCTTCGGGCTTTTTATTTTAGGCGCATATGGTTCAATAGCAACTGTTACCAACAGATGGAAACCGGGGCCCGAATTCAGCAATTCAATCGCCTTAAACAAATCTTTCTTTTTCTTTAATAATTGCTATCAATCTTTTTTTGCATCCACGCCAAAAGATGGTTCGTATGCAAATAATACATCTAACCCCAATAATTTTAACTATGTAAACGAAAAGGTATATCCTTTCCTGCATACAGTAGATTCAACTGATGTTTTATCTCCATTTTTCAGTAAACAAACAAATAAACCCAATTTTGTTTTTCTCGTTGTGGAAGGTTTAGGAAGAGCTTTTTCAAATAAAGATGCTTACCTCGGAAGTTTCACGCCTTTTATAGATTCATTATCCAACCAAAGCCTTTATTGGAGCAATTTTTTAAGCGAGGGTGGAAGAACTTTTGCGATGTTGCCATCCATCTATGCCTCATTACCTTTTGGGAAAAACGGTTTTCTTGAATTAGGTAATCAGATGCCGGCGCACCTTTCGCTATTTAATATTTTGAAAGAAAATGGTTACCAGTGTAACTTCTTTTATGGAGGCGATGCAACATTTGACAATATGGACAAATTTGTTAAGATGGACGGAGGAACTGTTTACGACGAAAAGACTTTTTCGTCCGATTATGTAAAAATGCCAAAAAGTAAAAGTGGCTTTACGTGGGGATATGGAGACGACCAGGTGTTGGCAAAATTAAATGAGGTAAATAAGAATTTAGAAGGGCCAACTCTAAATGCAGTAATGACCTTATCAACACACAGCCCATTTATAGTTAATGGGCAGGATATATATCTTAACCAGTTTGAGCAGCGCATGCAGCAGCTTCATTTTACTGAGGCCCAAAAGGAAGAACACAGGAGATATAAAAATCAATATGCTACAATTTTGTATACAGATAATTCGATCCGGGATTTTATAAACAACTATAAAAAACTTCCCGGTTTTAATAATACAATCTTTATCATTACCGGCGATCATAGAATGCCGGAAATTCCTATGTCAACCAAGATTGACAGGTACCATGTTCCATTAATTATTTATTCGCCGATGCTTAAACGCAGCCAGGCTTTTAAAGCGGTAAATACGCATTTTGATATTACTCCGTCTTTATTAATGTTCCTGAAACATCAATACCATTTTAAAATTCCTGAAGAAGCAACCTGGATGGGCTCAGGTCTTGATACAGCACACAATTTCAGAAATATTCATGCTTATCCGTTGATGCAAACTAAAAATGACATTACTGATTTTATCATGGGCGACTACATGCTTCATAACGATGACTTATTTAAAATAAGTGATAAAATGTACCTCGATCCGATCGATAATGATAAAGAAAAAAGTAAGCTGAAAGCTGCTTTTGCCAGCTTTAAAGAAAAGAATGCTTTCATAGTAAAAGGTGCATCACTACTGCCAGACAGCCTTCTTGTAAAATAAAATTCAGGGAATATATTAACCAAGATACATTAGTCTTTAAATCATCCCTTCAGGACGATTCAAATTCCAAATTAAAAATTCAGATTATTTGTTGCTTTACTGCTGCACTTTTTCTTACTATTACGAGCACAAAATAAAATGATGGAGTTCTAAATAACCTTAGTAGAAAGTGATGTTTTGATTCTAAAACCTTATAACCTTGTTCGATTGTTTTCTATAAAAGTCCTTTCAGAAATGTAATAAGGTTTATTTAGAATTTTTTATCGTTTGCTATAAAGGTTTGAGGGTTCTTCTCAAAGAAAATCATTCCTTTTTCAGAGAAAATCTCAGAATAAAAAACCTTAATAAAAATTCGTTTACTGTTGAAGGTTAGGTAAAACCTCTTTCTGGGAATGGATTAAAATCTATTGTTACAGAATAGTGCGGGTTGACAGATAAGAAAAATAGAAATCAAAATCGGTGGCTCAATGATAATGAAACATTAAACTGGTTGCCTTTTACAGATGGCTGGTATTCCTGGTTTATCAATCCCGCGCTAATAGAAATAATATTCCATTTTAAAAAGGTATGATCGAAACTGGCAGAGATTTTCCTGGAAGAAAGTTTGTTTTGCTTGTTACTGTATTGAATATTTTGATTGTTATCGTCAGGTGAAATTCCTGTACCCAAAGTAAGTCCGATATAATCATCGGCGCCTTTCAAATAATAGCGTGTGGTTAAGCTATATGATTGTGAAATATTACTGTTTGAAGGTGTAACATAAGTACGGGCAGTAAATAAAAAACTCTTCCAGTATTTTCCAAGTGCAGCAGTGTAAATGTTAGTTGCACTACTAAAATACAAATACCTGTAGCCTAACTCGGCTTCAAAACTATTAGGCAAATTGGCATATAAAGAAAAACCTGCTCTGTAGTTTGGGAACACAGATGCGTCTCCTGAATATCCAAAATTTACATACCCATAAAAGGTTTTGCTGATGTGCGGATAAGCATCTACTTCAGCCTGCAAACCGCCTGTAGCAAAGCGATTAGCATAATTGAGCCTGCCAATTACTGTTCCAAATTTGGTGAGTCTTCCGTAAGAAATACTTGCAAGATGCCACGCCTTATCATACTGTTTATCAAATGAAGAGTTTTCATAACTGATGGTTATTTTATTTACAGAAGTAACATCTTTAAGAGAAGTGGCCAAAGCATGTGCTGCGGTACTGTGCTGATCCTTTTTTAGCAGTTCATCCGTTACTAAACCTGCTTCCTTATATTGTTTCAGGGCTTTAAGATTTTTTGCTTTCCTTAATAAAAAATCTTCAGATTGGGGATAATGAGTAAGCGCTTTATTACAAATATCGAGTGAACTTTGATAATGATCATTCCAATATTCAAGGTCGGCAAAAGCAACACTGGCGTCTTCATTGGAAGGATTTGCCTCTAATACTTTGGTAAAGTGAGTTCGCGCGCTGTCATATTGATGGTTCCAGGAATATATTCTTCCAAGGAAAATATCTATGTCAGCATAATTCGGAGATTGATCCAATGCCTGGTAGGCTAATTCTTTTGCTTTTTCATAATCTTTATGCTCAAAGGCTGCATTCCTTGCTTCTTTAAATAATTCGTCTGAAGAAAGATGATTTTGCGCGTTAAGAAATGAAGATGCGGATAAAAAAATGAAAAGGATAAGGATAAATTTGTTCATACGATAAGATCAAAAAATAATAACGTTGAAACTGCAGTTTGTATTATAAACTAAGGGATAAATAAGGCTAAAAATCGATAAATAAAAATGGCGGATATTGCATAAGAAAACAAGAACTGGCTTTTTTTGTTCGTTTACTGTGAAGCGATTTTGTGGAGCATTTTTTTGCAAAAAAATTCAGTTTCCTGTTATTTGTAAATTCTTTACTTTACATCTTTAATAATCGTGTTGTAAATGAAAATAGTTTCTCTTATTGTCTCCGGAATTATTACCATCATCCTGGTTTTGCTCTTTAATACAAAAATGGTATTGCCTGTTCCTTTAGGAAAATTATTAAGTCCGCAAAAAGGCTTGTGGCAAAATGCTGAACCGGTTAATGAAAATTATTCTGCCCGGCTTTCATTTCCGCAATTGCAGGGAAAAGTAAAAGTATATTTTGATGAAAGGCTTGTTCCGCATGTTTTTGCAGATAATAACAACGACGCTTATTTTGTACAGGGATATTTGCATGCAAAGTTTCGCCTTTGGCAAATGGAATTTCAAACGCGCGCTGCGGCAGGAAGGTTAAGTGAAATTATCG
This sequence comes from bacterium, assembly GCA_027364635.1. Lineage (GTDB taxonomy): Bacteria > Bacteroidota > Bacteroidia > Chitinophagales > Chitinophagaceae > Ginsengibacter. The sequence goes on from DAHXOZ010000024.1 coordinate 13,998, forward strand.
GCCCAAAAGCACTTGATTATGATCGGGATAAACGCAGGCTGGGAATGGTTTATGCTGCAGAAAATTCTTTAAAGGACATCGAAAATGATCCCGAAACACTTGCTGAATGCGATAATTACACCGCCGGGGTAAATGCTTATATCGAAGGCCTTACAGAAAGCACGCTTCCGGTTGAATATAAATTATTAGGCTACCAACCTGAAAAATGGACCAATTTAAAAACAGCACTTTTCCTGAAATATATGGCACTGGAGCTTGCAGGCTATGAGGACGATTTTGAAAAGACCAATGCAAAATCTGTTTTTTCTTCCGCAGATTTTGATAAGATATATCCGGTAGTAATGGATTCTTTAGATCCGATTGTTCCGAAAGGAACTGTATTCCCTCCTCCGGCTGTTAAGCTTAAAGTTCCGGATAGTGCTGATTCGCTTTATTATGATCATAAAGATTCAACTACTATTGATGAGCAAAAACCCGATCCTGATAATGGAAGTAATAATTGGGCAGTAAATGGAACCAAAACAAAAAGCGGTTACCCTATTTTATGTAATGATCCGCATCTTGGTTTAAATCTTCCTTCTATCTGGTACGAAATGCAAATCAGTACGCCTACTTATAATGTTTATGGCGCTACATTTCCTGGCGCACCTGCTGTAATTATAGGTTTTAACGATAGTTGTGCCTTTGGGTTTACAAACGCACAGCGGGATGTAAGAGATTATTATGAAATAAAATTTAAAGATAAGAGCAGGAGTGAATATTGGTTCGACAGTTCGTGGGTTCCTTCTACTTTCCGGATTGAAGATATCAAAATAAAAGGCCAGCCCGATTATTTAGATACAGTGGTTTACACCAATATCGGGCCTGTGATGTATGATAAAAAATACAATGGAGGAAGAAACACCAATCAAAAAGATTATGCGGTAAGATGGAAAGCACACGATGCAAGTAATGAATTAAAAATGTTTACACTGTTGGACAAAGCCAATAATTACAATGATTATTTAAAAGCGATTAAATATCTGCACACTCCAGGCCAGAACTGCATTTTCGCCAGCAAGAATGGTGATATTGCTATTTGGGACCAGGGAGAATTTCCTGCAAAATGGTATCGGCAGGGTGATTTTGTAATGCCAGGGACAGACAGTAGTTATTTATGGCAGGGAATGATTCCACAAAATGAAAATCCGCATCTTGTAAACCCTGAAAGAGGCTTCGTGAGCAGCGCCAATCAAATGCCTGCAGATACGAGCTATCCTTATTATTTGGGAGGAAATTTCATTCCTTACCGTGCCATCGAAATAGATAAAAGGCTGGCTACAATGAATGATATAACGCCAGAGGATATGATGAAACTGCAGACAAGCAATTATAATATTTTTGGCAAATGGGCGCTTCCTGTTTTGATCAGGAATATGGAAGTGGATAAATTAAGCCCACAGGAAAAAAAATATTTTGACATTCTTAAAAACTGGAATTGCCGAAACGATAACGATTCGAAGGGTGCTACTTTATTTGTAGTTACATGGGATAGTCTTGAAACCGTGATTTGGAAAGATGAATTTTTGAAATCAGGTTTGGAATTACCGTGGCCAAGTGAAAGCACCTTATTGGATGATATCAATAAATATCCCCACTTCAAATTTTTCGACAACATCAATACAGCTAATGTAGAAACTTTGCCTGATGATGTTACCGCTGCCTTTAAAATGGCAGCCGCCGTAATAAGACAAGCAGATGATAATGGAAAAATGGATTGGGCAAAATATAAGGATACAAGGGTGGAACACCTGGCGCGGCTGGATGCATTCAGCCGGTTGCATTTACCCATTGGGGGAGGAACCAATACGATCAACGCGGCAAAAGAACAACACGGCCCAAGTTGGAGAATGGTAGTTTCCTTAACGCCTGAAACGGAAGCCTACGGCGTTTATCCCGGTGGAGAAAGTGGTAATCCCGGAAGTAAATATTACGATGATTTTGTGGACGAATGGGCTGCAGGGAAATATTTCAGGCTGTGGATGATGAAAGCTTCTGAGGTGAACGATAAACGTGTGAAATGGACAATGACATTCAATTAAAAATTAATAAAGCCATAAACTTATAAACTAATTAATCTTTCAAAATGAAATTTATCGTCTCTACGATTCTTATAATACTTTTTAGCTTTCTTTCCTGTTTGTATTTTCCATGGTGGAGCGTAGGAATCGTTGCATTTTTTATTTCAATAATTATTAAGCAAGGACATCTGGCTTCTTTTATTTGTGGTTTTATTTCTTTGTTTCTACTATGGGGATTTTTAAGTTTTTGGATCAGTTTACAAAACGGGAATATTTTAGCTCATCGTGTTTCTTTATTGCTTTTTAAAACCGACAGCCCTTTTTTATTAATATTTATAACTGCCCTCATTGGCGCCATGGTAGCAGGCTTTGCCGCCTTAACCGGGAGCTTTGTAAGAAAAGAAAAAACAGGGACCGGTTTTTGATTATTTGAATATAAAACCCAGTTTCTTTTATTTCCCCATTCACAACTTCATGACTTTTTACAAGCTATTTTCATTTATGCATAAACTGCTTTTTGTTCTTTTTCTATTTCCTGTTCTTTCCGCTTCGTCACAGAAAATTGAAGGAACAGTAAAAGATGCTGAAGGAAATATACTGCCATTTGCATCCATTCTTGTAAAAGGAACACCAATGGGCGTTACAGCGAACAATGAAGGGAAATATCAACTCAATCTTTCCCCGGGAAATTATACGCTTGATTGCAGGTATGTTGGATATACTTCGTCTCAGAAAAAAATAACAGTCGCTACAACAAACCAAATCGTAAACTTCGTTCTGACGGTGCAAAAACTGACATTGAAGGAAGTGATCATAAAAGAAGGAGCTGAAGATCCTGCTTATGAAATTATACGGCAAGCCATAAAAAAACGGCCCTTTTATGAAAAGCAAGTGAAAGACTTTGAGGCAGAAGTTTACATCAAAGGGATGATAAGATTGGACAATCTTCCTAAAACAATTATGGGACAAAAAATTCCTGCCGAAGACAGAAGCATTATGGGAATTGATTCTTCGGGAAAAGGGATTATTTATTTAACTGAATCAGTAACGAAAGTATATTCACAAGAACCTGATAAACTCAAACTGGAAGTGGTTTCTACACGCGTTAGCGGCAATAACGGATTGGGATTTAGTTTCCCTGCTTTTATCAGTTTTTATAAAAATAATGTAAACATTGCCCCCCAGGTAAATCCTCGGGGATTTATTTCACCCATTGCAGATAACGCTTTGAATTTTTATAATTACAAATTTCTCGGTAGTTTTTTTGAAGATGGTAATGAAGTAAACGTTATTAAGGTAATTCCCAAACGCAACTACGAACCTTTGTTCTCTGGCATCATCAACATTACCGAAAACTCTTGGCGAATATTTAGTTGCCATCTTATTCTTACCAAAAAATCAGCGCTGGAAATTTTAGATACGCTGAAAATTTCACAAATTTATACGCCTCTTGAAAATAATATTTGGCGAATTAAAAACCAGGTAATTCATTTCAACTTCAACAAATTCGGTATCAGATCGGAAGGTGATTTTGTGAATGTCTATTCTAAATATAATTTAGAACCACATTTTCCAAAAGGATTTTTTGATCGAGTGGTAATTAAATATGATAGTGCTGTAAATAAAAAGCCGCATTCTTATTGGGATTCTATAAGACCTGTTCCGCTGGAACCACAGGAAATTAAAGATTATAAAACCAAAGACAGTGCATTTGCTGCAAGAAATGATTCAACGAAACAAAACCTGGATTCATTAAGAAAAAAGCAAGGGCCATTAAAAATTGTACAAGTATTTTGGACAGGCGTAAACCGGACGCATTACAGCTATTACAACCCTTATAAAATTTCTTTTGCTCCTGTATTAAAGACTCTACAATACAATACTGTAGAAGGGTTGGCGATCAACCCATCGTTGGTTCTTTCGAAATATTCGAAAGCTTTGAACAGCAATGTGAGTTTTATTGCCGATGTAAGATATGGATTCAATAACCGGCATATAAATCCATGGGCAGGATTAGTTTTTAAAAATAAAGAAACCTTTGATCCTGATAAAAAATTCAAACGTCAATCTTTTTTTGTTGCAGGTGGTAAGCGGGTAAGCCAGTTTTTTAAAGAAAGTGATATTGATGGCCTGGGAAACAGCATCAGTACTTTATTATATGGACGAAATATGATGAAGATCTATGAAAATTATTTTGCTAAAACCGGATTTACAAAAGAGTGGGAGAGTGGTGCAAAATTTTTATTGGAAGGAGAATATGAAGACAGGCTGCCTCTTGATAACACCACAGATTATATATGGGGCAAAAGCTGGAGCTATAGATTAACACCTAATTATCCTGTAGAAATTTTGTCTTCGCAATTTCAAAGATACCAGGCAGTTGTTGTTCACGCGTCATTCAGCTTTCAGCCTGGGCAGCAATACATTCAGTTTCCCAAATATAAAATGTCTTTAGGTTCGGATTATCCGACTTTTACAATCGGCTATAGCAAAGGTTTCAAAAATATTTTGGGCAGTGATGTTGATTTTGATAAATGGTCGGTTAATGTCGTAGATGATGTCAATCTAAAATTAGCAGGCGCTTTAAATTACAATTTTACCATTGGTGGATTTTTAAATAATCGTTCTGTATTTGCGCAGGATTACAAACACTTTTATGGCAATCTAACTGTTCTTGCTGACCAGTATGTAAGATCATTTCAAAATGCTTCTTACTATCAATTCAGCAATGCTTCTCCTTTTTATGCTGAGTTACATTTCGAACATCATTCCAATGGTTTGCTTTCCAATAAAATCCCATTGCTAAAAAAATGGAACTGGAATTTTGTAGAAGGAGCTAATGCATTATACGTAAATCCTGGTACCAAATACGCGGAAACCTTTATCGGTTTAGAAAATATTTTCAAAATTCTAAGGATTGATCTTGTTGTTGATTATGAAAATGGATACAGACCCGTATATACTTACAGGATTGGGTTTGGGGGGTTATTAGCCGCACCTTTCAATTATCAAAGATTTAAAAAAACAGAAAAGATCGTTGATGTTTGGTAAAAAGATCTGCCATTTTATTAATGTAAGAAGCTTTTTTTCAATACCAGTAAACCAATAAAAATTAATAATTTCTATTTTCGTTTCACCACAATCTTTTCAGTATATTCTTTGATTACTCCACCAAAAAAATTGCGGGCCGAAAGGAATTGATCGGCAGGGATTATATTTTGAGTAAGCTCCAGAAAAGCAATCGAAGTGATGGTATTTGCTTTATCGTCGTAAGAATATTTTGTATTAAATGAGCCGTATTTGAATTTTTGTTCTTTTGGAGAAGGAAGATTTTCAACTGTATAATCTGGCGGAAGTTGGTAAATCGTTGTATCGGTTTTAATAAAAGGGAATTGAAAATAATACGGTTCGGTTCGGTTTTTAGTAGCCGGTAAAGTGCCGCTCCAAATCTTATAAATTCTGGGGTTTAAAAACATCTTGCTTCCTGCAGTAAATTCCGGCACTTTATCTATCTGTAATTTAAAAAAAGTTTTTGCCGAATCATCTTTTTCAGAAGTAGTCAGATCAAATTGATCAGGCTGCGAAAAGCCCAATCTTTTTACCAGGTATTCTTTTTGGTCGTCCTTTTTCTCATTCATAACATAGTCAATTACCTCTTCCTTATATTCTCCTTTCGATTTCATAACGCTTTCGCTTTCTCCGGAAGCATCATCATTAATCGTTACTTTGGTATTGAGATGAAAAGTGTTTTCGGAAGGCTTGCTTTTTGGGGTAGGAACTAAAACGCCACCCTGGGGTGTTATGAGTAACGCATTTTTGTTCTCGGTAAAACTTCCTAATATGCCCGGGTCCGTAGCGGTGCTGGTGCACTCCAGCCAGGTTGTATCTTTTTTACCTGGCACACAGAGAATTACATGATTAAAAGAATCATGAGGAAATGCAGGATCTACAGGTTGTTTGTTATATTCAGCATTGATCAAAGCGGGATAACTGACGATGCCGACCGCATCAAGCATTGCTTCCATGTAGTTGGATAACGCTTTACAATCTCCATATTTTTTTGAGTCAACAAAATTCGCATCAAATGGTTTGAACCCCCCAATTCCTAATTGGATACTCACATACCTGAAATTTTTTTGTAAATAATGATAAAGTATGTCAATTTTTTCCTTCTCATTTTTGGCATCCTTTACCATGTTCTGAAGAAAACTTTTGGTTTCATCAGAAAGATTGATTGAACCTTTTGAAAGCCCGGCGTACCATTCACCAAATTTTTTCCAGCTGGAAAGGTCTCCTTCATGTCCGTCCATTGAAAATTTTTCAGGTGATAAAAGTATCGCAGGATAAGTATTTTCGTAGCTTGCACATCCTTCTTCGTAAGGCATTGACGAAAGATCTTTTACTTGCCACACATACGTTTTATTTTTTCCTGAAGTAGTTTCTGCCGGAGATAAATTGATATGTTGTGGCTTATATTTTAAATCGAGGTCTACTGGAACAGTGACTGTATATTTTGAATTTTCAACTGACTGCTCCGGAATTTGAACCCGGTAGTCGGGATATTTTAAAGTCCCTTTGTATTTTACATCATAATCATACTCAACTGTAAGAGGATAGGAGGGGGCAGCCACTCTAAAATAATATACCATTCCGTCAACAACAAGCCCGTCACCCGTTCCAACAGATCTCATTTCTTTCATTTTATATTTATTCACCGGGTTGCCATGCGCATCAAACACTTTAATTTCTGCATCTTCAAGTTTGGCGAATTCGTCTGATTCTTCCATAAAAAAAAGTACGTCTTCAGCTTCTGCATCAAGAACCGTAAAAACCTGGTGGACCGAAAGCCTCGCAAAGCCAATATCTTTTACTTCAAAATTTATGATCTCTTCGCGCTTTACACTATGAGCATTTTTCAATAATGAATCAGGCAGTGTTGAAGCATCATAAATGTTTATTTGACAAAAACAGTCAGGCATTATTAAATAAAATAAAGCAGCAACTATTAACTTTTTCATCAGCTATTGGTTTTCTTTTTAATTACGATCTGTTCATTCAATGCATTAAAAAGTTGTTTGTAGAATTCGTGGAAAGCAGGATAGCTAGCAGCAGTATAAAATGATCTTCTAAAATCAAGGGTTATTCTAAAATCAAGAGCGCTATTTTCTCCTTGTATAATTCTTTGCATTACAATGCTTGTGTCAGGCATTATCATTTTAATATTTTTAGGAAGTTCCTCCAATTGGTAACCATCAGGGATAACCACTCTGCCAACTATGGTATACGATTTAGGATAATTAAAATCTATATCTGTTTTTCTATCGTCTGCAATGAAAGGATTTTTTTCAAGCCCCTGGAAAAGATTAAGTGTAAAATATTTATAATCGCCGGAAGAGCTCAGGGGAAGTGTAAAATCAAGCTTTTGTTCTAAGGGTAATGTATCTACATCCTCATTTTTCACTTCAATATCTTTAACTTTCATCCCCGTAAATTCTTTGGTAAACAAATCAGCAAAAGAGCTTTTATCTTCTTCCCATTCTTTTACACGCGGATTTTTTGAATAACCATAACTGTAGATAGCAGCTTTGCCTTCCATTAAATCATCCTGGCTTATGTCTGCAGAAATAGAAACAATATTTTTCCAGTTATCATTTTTATTAGATAATCTGATCCAGCCTCCATATTGGGGATCAACTACAAAAGCCTCATTATCCAGAACATCATAAGGGATAAGGTCAAAAGGATTGTATTTATCAGCGGCATTAAGAATATATTTTTTATCTCCAATAAAAACGCATGTCATGGTATTATTAAATTGATCTAAAAAGGGATAAATTGTATTTACAGTTCCATTATCTTTTGTACTAACCAAAAGCGGAAAAGCTTTTAATCCCGCGTCTCTTAAAAGATCAATAAGTATAAAATTCAGTTCGGCATTACTTCCTGATTTTTTATCCCATGCTGATTTAATTCCCTGCGATGAGTAAATTGCTTCACCGCCGTTCCAGTTCATATTTTTACGTACAAAATCGTGTATCAAAATCATTTTATGATAATCATCTGTTACACTTTTCAATTCATCGTCAAGAGATTGGGTATGCGGTAGATTTTTTTTCAGTTGTGCTCCAAAATCCACATCCTCTAATAGGTCTTTAGTTAGCTTTGGCCATGTAGATCCTACTTCGTCCACTTCGCCATTAGGATATTCAATACTTGATAGTTGGAAAACAGCTCTTTGCAAATAGTCCTTTTCTGCAGCCATATAAGGTTCATCCCGGAGAGCTGGAACGTTTTTTAAAATATAAGTTTTACTATTAGATTGGGTGGAAACTGTACTGCCACCATAAAATATCTTATCATTTACCAATTCACTGCTTTGCTCTACATTATTATAAGCCAATATCTGGTTAGTAAACCTGAATATTGATGGAATCAATATACTATACTTGCTTATGCGGGTAGGTATATCATCCTGAAAATACCAATCTGCAATATTTTGTACTGATTGTTTTTGATCGGTAAATTTATATTCAAACACACTCCCCACTTTTACATCGGGCAATGTGAAAGAAACTTCAGAAACCTGGTTGGTTATTGGTTTAACGAAAATAGAAGACTTTTCAAGTTTGGTTTTCACAATCTTGCCTGAGTTATCAAGGTTGTAAGTAATGCCGGTAATTTCTCTGATTAATTCATAATTATTTTGGCTGTAAAACCTAATCTTGATATTGGCTTCATCAAGCCCTTTGTCTTTTAAGATTTTTATCCGAACCCTATTTTCTGTAATAATAGTAAAACTTCCGGCAAGGACATCAAACCGAACGTCGCGGGCAGATATAAGCTTATACGCTTCAGCATCTTTATCAAATTCGCATTCTTTTAATTCAAGATCAGCTTTGTCAATGTCGCCGAATTTTGGAATTTCTTTTTGGGCAAAAATTATGGAAAAAGAAAGTAAAAGCAGGGCTGTAATGGGGAGTTTTCTCATGGAGTGTTAGTTTATTAAAGTACTAAAGTATAAAAAATGATATTAAATAAAAACTTTTTTCACTAATGAATTCTAACGAATTTATGGGCATTAAATTTTCCGGCAATAGAAAAAATTTGAAAAATATGGAATATAATTAAGTTTCGACACACCAGTAAACGAACAAAAAATGAAGATTCCTGTTCTGCTTTATACAAACCGATTAGCCTTATTTTTACAAAAAATAAAAAGATGAAGCAATTGATTTTTTATAGTTTTTTGATGATTTTATTTTTTGGTTGCAAAGCACAAAGCACGCCTTCTTTTGTAAAACAAAAAAATGGAAATACTCTTTTATGGGAGGTGAGTGGAAACGGATTGCAAAAACCAAGTTTTATTTTTGGCACTTTTCACCTGTTATGTAAACAGGATATCCACTTTAGTAATCAATTAAAAAAAGCGGTCAGTTTTAGTAACGAAATTTACATGGAACTGGATATGGATGATCCTTCCACCATGCTGAGCGGCATGCTTTACATGAACATGCGCGGCGATACTACACTTGCCGATCTTTATACCGGGAAAGAATACACTCGTTTAAAAAATTATTTTTCAGACACTTTAAAGATGCCTCTTGTTTTGTTACAAAAAGCAAAACCTTACTTTTTGGTTGCTTTACTGTATCCGCGCATGATGAATTGCTCTTCGCCTGCGGGAGTGGAAGAAGAACTGGTAAAACTGGCCAAAGAAGATAAAAAAGAAATCCAGGGTTTGGAAACCATGCAGTTCCAGGCTTCAGTTTTTGATAGCATTCCCTACGAATGGCAGGCAAAAGAGTTGCTAAAAAATATAGATAGTTTTTCAGTTAATAAAAAGGAATTTGAAAAAATGCTCAACTTTTACAAAAACCAGGAAATGGATTCCATTAGAACGATGCTGGGCAAAAGTGAATTTGGTTCAGATAAATATGACAATTTGTTATTGAACGACAGAAATAAAAAGTGGGTAAAAAAGCTGGATACGATCATGAAAAAGGAAAGCGTATTTGTAGCAGTGGGGGCCGGGCATTTAGTAGGAGATGAAGGACTGATCAGCCTTTTAAGGAAGAAAGGTTATAAAGTAGCGCCATTGGAAAATAAATAAAAAAGCCCGTAAAAAATTTACAGGCCCGTATTAATTTTGAAAATCTTTCTTTTAAAACTGTTCCAGTTTGCTAAAGAAAAAATCTCCTTCTATTTGTGCATTCTCGTCACTATCGCTACCGTGAACTGCATTTTCTCCAATTGAGGCAGCATACAATTTCCTGATGGTTCCTTCCGCTGCCTGGGCAGGATTGGTAGCCCCAATCAATTTCCTGAAATCTTCCACTGCATTATCTTTTTCCAAAATAGCAGCCGTAATTGGCCCGCGGCTCATGAACTCAACCAACTCACCATAGAAAGGGCGCTCTTTGTGGACTGCGTAAAATTCACCTGCTTTTGCCTCAGAAAGATGAGTCATTTTCATAGCCACAATACGGAAACCGGCTTCGTTGATCATTTTTAAAATGGCTCCTGTATTTCCTTTGGAAGTAGCGTCAGGCTTAATCATTGTAAAAGTTCTGTTCGTCGTCATTTTTTTTATTTTGGCTGCGAAGCTAATAATTAAATTATATAATTGTTGTATTGCCGGGTTGTTAAATTATTATTATCCGGCAAATACAATTCATTAAGTGAAATAATTATTCTCTTTCTTTCATTTATTGAAAAGAAGTCCATAAATTATATATTTACATCGTTTCAAACCTAAAAAACATGAGACAAGTAAATAAACAATGAGAACTGTATTTGAAATAGTGCCTTCGGATTATACACCCGAAAAATGTTCACTCATATGTGAAGTGAGTAATGAAGGATTTTCTTATTGCATCAAAGAAGAAGAGGCGAAATCTTTTTTAGGGCTGGCAGTTTACCATTTTGATAAGACCAAACCTGCCGTTGGTTTTCCCATTGCTTTGCAGGTAATCTTTCACCAGAAAGAAATTTTTTCAAAAACTTTTAAGAAAGTTTGTGTTGTTTATTCATTTCCACAAAGTGTTTTAATTCCTTTTTCGATGTACAACCGCGAAAGGAATAAAACGGTGATGAATATGATGTTTGGTGATATAGATTCTAACGATACCATACTTACAGACGTGATCGCCAATCAATCTGTATATAATTGTTACAGGCTTCCGGCTGCCACACTTGAAATGGTTAAAACTCAATTCCCAAATGCTTCAATTGTACACCAGTACTCGCTCATCGTAAAAAATCCGGTGAAAGAAAACGACATAATATCAGTAATTTTTTACTCACAGAAAGTGGTGGTTGACCTGGTAAAAGATGGCAAACACCAATTGGTAAATAGCTTTGATTATACCTCTCCCCAGGATATTTCTTACATCTTACTGAATGTATGCCACCAATTTTCTATTAAAAAAATTCATTTGATAATAAGAGGTTTGATCGAAGAAAATTCAGCACTTTATAAAGAGATTTATAAATATTTTGACGATATAGAGTTTTCGGGTTTTAGAGAAGGATACCAGTATTCAGAAGAAATTACCACTTTTCCTTCTCACTATTTCAGTCATATCTTTGATATTGATTCATGCGAATAATAACAGGAAAATATGGTGGGCGCAAAATAAATCCTCCTTCCAAAATGCCTTATACACGGCCCACGACGGATGTGGCAAAGGAGGGGTTGTTTAACATTATTGAAAATAACATTTCAATTCCGGGGATAAAAACACTCGACATTTTTGGCGGAACCGGCAGCATTAGTTATGAACTTGCTTCCCGCGGTGCCGCTGATCTTACCATTGTTGAAAAAGATCCCAAAATGTTTGAGTTTATTAAAAATAAAATTGAGGAATTACATATTGAAAATTGCAGGGTGGAGAAAAACGATGTCTTCCGTTTTTTGGAAAACTGCCATGAAAAATATGACTTAATATTTGCGGGACCTCCTTATGCGCTTAAAAATATTGATGATCTTCCCGGCATCATTCGTGAAAAAAAAATGTTAAAAGAAGGAGGATGGTTTATACTGGAACATACACCTGCCAATAATTATGAAAATGAATTATTATTTAAAGCGATGCGCAATTACGGCACCACTATTTTTTCAATTTTTATAAATAAATAAAACTGATTTTGAAACCTATTTTTATTACAGGAACCGGAACTGATGTTGGCAAAACACTGATAGCGGCCATCCTTACAGAAGCATTACAAGCTGATTACTGGAAGCCTGTACAGGCAGGCTTTTCAGACGGAACCGATTCTTTATTTGTTGAGAAAATGATCTCCAACAGCCAATCGAAAATTCATCCGGAATTATATAAATTAAAAATGCCGGCATCACCGCATTTGGCTGCGGCTGCAGAGCAAAAAGAAATTACACTAAAAAAAATTATCGCTCATTTGCCCAAAACAAAAAACCGGTTAATTATAGAAGGAGCAGGTGGTTTAATGGTTCCTTTAAACAAAAAAAAAATGATCTTAAATTTGATAAAAGAATTAAAGGCAAAAGTGATTATTGTGAGTAAAAATGAATTGGGAAGTATTAATCATTCTTTACTTACTGCCGCTGTTTTAAAAAAAGAAAAAGCCGATGTGGCAGGGTGGATTTTTACAGAGGAATACCAGCATTATGAAAATGAAATTGCTGACTGGAGCGGTTATCCTTTAATAGCAGTTGTAAAACACCTGCCGGTGATTTCTAAAGAAACGATCAAAGAACAGGCATCAAAATTGCGACCTTTATTGAAATCCATTTTATGAAAAAAGAAGAATTAAGATTCATATACAAACAAAAAAGAAAAACACTTTCGCTTCAATCCATTGAAAAATTCAATGATCTTATTTTAATCAATTTCCAAAAATTATCACTTCCTTCTGTTGAATGCGTCCATACTTATCTTTCTTCTTTAAAGTTAGGAGAACCTGAAACTGCCAACATTATAAAATATTTGGAGTTTAAAAATCCGATGGTAAAAATTGTAATTCCTAAAGTGGATATTCATTCAGGGTATCTCGCACATTATCATTATAATGAACAGGTTGAAATGATTAAAAATGAATACGGGATTGATGAGCCGAAAAATGGCGACAAAATTGATGAAACTGAAATTGATATGGTATTGATTCCTTTGCTGGCTTTTGATAAATCGGGGTACAGGGTTGGTTTTGGAAAGGGCTATTACGACAAATTTCTTTCACGCTGCAGAAAAGACGTTTTAAAGATTGGCTTAAGTTTTTTTGAGCCTGTTGAAAAAATAGAAGATATTACAGGCTATGATATCCCGCTGGATTTCTGCGTAACTCCAAAAGAAACTTTCATTTTTTAACTCTAAACACTTGCTCTCTGCATAATCGTATTTTTCAATAATGCCGAAAAGACCCAGATATATTTTATTGCCATTTTCTTTTATTT
>DAHXOZ010000250.1 GCA_027364635.1 bacterium
TTTATTCCGCGAATTGATGCTGCGTTGTTTTTACTGAGTGCAGACATTCCCGTTAGCGCCATCGATTTAAAGTTACTGGAAGAACTGCAACAACATGTCGGCAAAATTATTTTTGTTTTCAATAAGGCAGATCTGTTGAAGGAAGAAGATTTGCAAAAATTGGTAAAGCATAATAAAGGCGTATTGTCAAAGGCATTGCAACAAAATGAAGGAGATATTGACTTTCATATTATTTCGTGTATGCATGGTGGTGATAATAATTTTTATTTACTGAAAAATAAACTACAATCCATTGGTAAGAATGAAAAAGAAGCACTGCTTCAATCATCCTCTTCACACCAGTTGCAACTGCTTTGCCGCCAGGCTGAATTGCAATTGCAATTTATTGCTGATGCGTATTTGTTACCATTAAATGAACTGGAAAATAGGAGTCGCCAATTGAGCGCTTCTATCCAATTAATGAACGAACAAAAAGATGAATTTGAAAGCATCATCACCGGGAAAATAAAGGTTTTAAAACAAAATATTACGGAGGATATAAATGTGCAAACCAAAGAATTGCAAGCAACGATCTTTGGTTTGCTAAACAATATCAGCGACATACAAAGCGCTGCCCTCAAAGATTTACAAGAAAAGCTGGATCATTTAATACTTTCGGGGTTTGAACAAATAAAAAATGATTGGGAAGTAAAAGCCAAAGAACATTTTAAAAATTTATTGCAACAATACAGCCGGCGTTCCGAAAGTTTTTTGCATGAATTAAGCGCCAATCTTTCTACCTATTTAGGACAAAAAATGGAAATCATTTCTGCTCAATTTGACCTGGATGTGTACACCTCATTTTATTTAAGCCTGAGCAGCGGCTCCGGTGCTCTTGAGCATCCGGTTACTTTTATTGACAAGCTTTTTCCTGCTTCTTTTCAACGAAATAAAATTCAGAAAAAATGGATGGAGCATTACAAAGAAATTATTGTCCGCAATTCGGCTTCTGTTATGTACGACCTTAGTTATAAAATTCAGGAATCGTTCCGCAAATTTAATTATGACCTTGATCGAAAGATGAACGAGGTTTTAAATAACATGGAAAAAAATATTAAAGACGTTATTGCAAATAAAAGAAAAACGGAGAATGAGAATGAAGCTATTATTAACGAGACCAACAGCAGGCTAATTAAAATAAAGGAGTTCACTATTTAATATCACGTTTTGAAAGACAAAAAATAAATAATTATGGCAAATAAATTCAAAACTGTTTCGCTTGACACTATGATTGACAAACACATTGGAAAAGCCGGAACTAAAAGACGTGAGGCATTTTCAAAAATGCGCACGTAGTTAACTTTCTTTTGATTATCAGGATTTTTTTCTTCGGCTACATATTCTTCCACGCTTTCTATTTCAATATTCTTTACCTGTCCGTTGGTAAAATAAACCTGTGCCGACGGCTTCTCACTAAATTCAACGATAGTGATTAACGCAGTTACGGGCGTAACGGAGGACGGTAAAATGTTTTTTTCAAGCAATGAATTGATTAAAGTTGATTTACCCCTTTTGAACAGGCCGACCACAACAACGTACAATTTATTTTGCGCTACTTTATCCTTCAGTGCGATTAAATCATTTTTTAATGAATCATCGCAATATCCATTTATAATGTCCGAAAGTTCTTCTATTTTAGAGAGTAGATTCATGCATTTTAAATTGAAATAAAAATCGTTATTATTTGTTTGTTTACTGAAATTTTTCTATTAAATAACATGCAGTTTATAACCAAGAAAACTCACCACTATTCCTGTGGCAATCAAAGTGAACACCCATCTGACACTGCTTCCATACACTAATTTAGCCATACTGAATCCTAATATTGCCAGTATCAACAAAGCAATCAGAATAGACAACCAGGAATACGTCGGGAAAAATACGGCTCCCGAAATAGGTACGAACGCGCCAAAAAAACTAAACGAGCCACTGACCAAAACACCGACAGCCGTTTCCTTTAATATTTGTCTGCCCAAATTGGAAGTTACAAACTTGCCATGTCGTGCAAGGTTTAATTCTTTCTCAGCCTTTATTAATGAATTCCGTTGTTTTGCATATTCCGAAATGAAATAAACAAAGCCTCCCGAAATGGCTGTCACAAGGGCTACCCGCAATGCAAGGCTAAAAGAAAACTTTTCTCCTTTGTTGTCAAGTACTTTTCCTGTTGCCAATGTGAGGACAGAAAGAATACCATCAATGAGGCCTAACACGAGTGCAAAAAGATGCTTTTTTAAAAATGTTCTCATCTTATTCTTCTTACCGGCGTTATCATTCTTTTGCCACAGGCTACCTGGTCCACACTGTGCACTACCGCACCAGAGTTTTCGATGGCATTTACAAGTTTATCATAGATCAGATTTTCACCTTCTATCGTTATTTCCATGCCAACTGTTTCCATATCTACTTCGGTAACAATAATGCTTACGCCTTCTACTCCCTCCACTTTTTCAATAGCTCCGGCAATTTCTATAACCGAAGGACGCTCAAGCGCCTTATCTACATCGAGCAAAATTTGCCTGATATTCATTATTTATTTTTTAATTGAAAAATCAAAATTCATCCTTTTTATTCGTTTACTATATTTCTCCATCTTCTTCCCAGGGCATGCAAACGCTGCGGTTACCAACAAAGCGTATAACGGAGCGCCTGTATGCGCTTTCCTGGTTGCTGTGTATTAAATTTCGTCTCAGTGCATCGCGTTTTAAAACATAATTGCGCATGTCTTCTACATCCATTTCAAAGCCTCGTGAGGCGTGCATAAATAAGAACAGACGGCTTTCTTCAGAACTAACCGAATTCAACAGCATATCTAAGTGCCTCAAACAAGCGCCTTCAGAATTTTGGTATGCGTTGCGTCCATCCGGCGTATTTATAAATCTTGCCAGCTTATCGATGTAATCTTTTTGAACCCTGCGCTGAAACTCGCATACACGACAATTGTCGGAATTACGAACCATTCTTCCTACAAAGTTTGCAGGGACATTTTCATGTTGTGCCACCTTTAATTTTTCAGCAATTTTTTCAAAAAGCTTTGCATATCCTTTTGACGCTCCGTGAGGCGATGACATAGCAAGCAACTGCCAGGTATGCATCGGGCAGAAACCCAATTCAGACGCAAACCCATTCCGCGCCTCTTCTTCCATAGAAAGTTGATATTGCCAATGTGCAAAAAAACCGGACACTTCGTTAGTAATATGCGTACAAACGGGGCAACCACTTTCCTGTAAATCCCCCTGGAAATCTTTTTCTGAAATACTTTGTACTTCGATTTGTTCAGGCAGTACTTCGGATTCTACTGTATCTTTTTCAATAATATCATAAGATGTTGCTGCTTTTGCAGAACGCTGTGTTTGGCCCTGTTCAAATGAGCGCTGCAATGCCAAAAGCTTTTTCTGTGCAGTAAGGATTGCCGATGCTGCATCATGAGGATCCTGGTGGATAGAAATAATTTTTTCTTTTTGTATCTCCTGAATTCGGTTTGCCACATAATTATTTTCAAAGATTCCCGCAGCAACTTCCCGGTTTATTATCCGAATTAGTTTTTGTGTAACGGCTGATAAAAACGCTGCTGATTTTTCAGTAGAAAGAAAGGCAGCCAAAGCATTTTCCAAAGAGTTCAATTCGCTTTTTTCATAAAGATTTTTGTTGCCGGTATTTTGCGCTTCAAGCGCCAGCCGTGAAGAGATGGGATACACCTTCACATCCTCTGTTTCTATTTGCTTCCTGATGGTGTTTGTTACAAATTTCAAAACTTCATTGCGCTCGCTTTCGGTTACCAGGTCAATCTTATTCACCACGAAAAAAATCCTGTGTACATATTGTTTTATTTCTTTTAAAAAATCAAGTTCAACGCTCGTCATCGGCGTATCCACACTGGTTACAAAAAGAAAAAATTATTTCTATCCACCAGGATCCTCATGATGC
>DAHXOZ010000251.1 GCA_027364635.1 bacterium
AAAAATTTTGCGTGCATGCCTAAGAAAATTGTAACATTTTTCATCTTTTTTTTAATTGCCTTTTCGGCGTTTGCCCAAGAGCAACTTAGTAAAGATGAACTTGAGAAGCAGAGGGAGCAATTAAAAAAAGAAATTCAGGCAACTGAAAAGGCACTTATAGAAACTCAAAAAACCACAAAAGTAAACGTTGGACAGCTTTCATTGATCAATAAAAAACTCGATCTGCAGGATAATGTAGTTCACAACATAAGCTACGAAATCAGTAAACTGAGCGACAACATTTATTTGTCGCAGCTTGAGATTAATAAAATAAAGAGAATACTGGATACGCTTAAAGTGGAATATGCCAAAAGTATGGTGTATGCTTACAAAAACAGGAGCAATTATGATTTCCTGAATTTCATTTTTTCTGCCAATAATTTTAACGATGCTATAAAGAGAATTGCTTATTTAAAGTCTTACCGCAATTACCGCGAAATGCAGGCTGAAAATATTTTGAAAACCCAGGCCATGCTCGAAGATAAAATACAGCGACTGTCTGGCATGAAAGAGCAAAAAAAGGACGTACTTAGTGAAAAGGATAAGGAACTTGGTAAATTGCAGAAGCAGAAAGAAGAAAAAGCAAGCATTGTAAATCAATTGAAAGGGCGGCAAAAGGAACTATTAACCCAGGTGCGTGAGAAACGAAAACAAGATGCCAAATTAAAGAATGCAATTACCGCCATGATACGGCGTGAAATTGAAAGAGCGAAAGCTGAAGCTGCCCGTAAGGAAAAGGAACGGTTGGCGTCCCTGAAGAACAATAAAAATAATGATACAAAAGTTGGAGAAAGCAACACAAGTGCCAGAACTTCAAAGCCGGCTTCCATCCCATCAGGAAGTGTGCTGGTAAGTAGTGAAGCAGATAAGGCATTAAACGCCAGTTTTGAAAAAAATAAAGGCGCACTTCCATGGCCGTGTGATGGTTACGTGATTACGCATTTTGGCCCCAACCAGTATCCGGGAGGTATCGACTATAATAATCCCGGGGTTTCTATTGGCGTTAAACCCGGACAGGCAGTTAAATCAGTCTTTGACGGTGAAGTTACCCTTGTAAATTACATGGATGATAAACAGGTGGTTTTCATTAAGCACGGAAAGTACTTTACTGTGTATAGCAATCTTGCTTCTGCCAGTGTGCAGCGCGGAGATAAAGTACATACGGGACAGGTAATTGGTAAAGCAGGGTTAAATGATGACGGCAATGGCGAAGTTGATTTTATTTTAATGGATGAAAACAATAACGTCAATCCTGAAGCCTGGTTGAAACACTAATTTTTTTTATTTATCACCATATTCATCTGAGTATCTGCAGATGATTTCAAAGATTTTATTCCATGTCATTTTTATTTGAAATTAAAGGCATTAATCCCTCGTGGGGAAATAATTGCTTTATAGCGCCTAATGCAACCCTTTGCGGCGATGTAATTATGGGGGACGACTGTAGTGTTTGGTTTAATGCGGTCATTCGTGGTGATGTAAATTCTATACTCATGGGCGATAAGGTAAATGTGCAGGATGGAGCGATTATTCATTGTACCTACCTAAAATCAAAAACCATTATTGGAAATAATGTAAGTATCGGACACAATGCAATCGTACATGGATGCGTTATACAGGATAATGTTTTAGTTGGGATGGGTGCGATCATTATGGATCATGCTAATATAGGTACCAACAGTATTATTGCTGCAGGCGCAGTAGTTCTTGAAAATACGATAGTAGAACCCGGAAGTATTTACGCAGGTGTTCCTGCAAAAAAAGTAAAAGATATTTCGCAGGAACTGATCAAAGGAGAAATTGAAAGGATTGCTAATAATTACCTGATGTATGCAGGATGGTACAAGAGTTGATAGTTTAGTGAGTTCATATGATTTAGAATTTCTGATCAATGAAAAAAATAATTATTCTTACGGTTTGTTGCTGGATTTTTTCAGGATGTTCCATTTTCAGGAGGCATGAAAAATATGGCTGTCCTACGAATGGTAAAAATATTGGAGCTGAAAGAATTTTGTCGGGCGATAAGGCCGCAATAAAGGCAGCAAAAAGAGCGAAAAAATTTAAATATTAATTGAATTTCTATTTTTTATAAAAATCAAACCTATGTGTTATCATTTAAAAACAAAATATGGCGGCACAGAAGCTGTAATTGACGATAATTGTGGTATTTCCAAATTTTATTCTATAGCCGGAACACTTGCTGACGGCCTGAAAGTAAAATTCTTAAACCAGGTAGATGATGCTGATACGCTTGACTGGGATTTTAAATACAAGAATAATTTTTTGACGCTTCATTATAATATTTTTAATGGAGTTTCAATATTGCCCAGGAGAATCAATCACACTGAGAAAGTAAATAAAGCTGTAGAAGAAGTGGCAAATTATCTTGAGAGAAATGCTTACTGATTTTACTGATTCCATTTCTTCTTCTTTACAATAACAGTAAGCAAATAAATAATCGCATTTTCTGTTTTACCATTTTTTATTATCAATCGTTCCCAAAATATTCAAATAGCTGATGTAGCGTTCTGCTGCAATTTTATTTTCTTCAACAGCTGCTTTTACTGCACATCCCGGCTCCTCAATATGCATGCAATTATTGAATTTGCAATCGTTTATCAGCGCTTTCATTTCCGGAAAATAATGTGAAAGTTCCTGCGGTTCTATATCCATCATTGCAAATTCTCTCATGCCCGGTGTATCAATTATTTTTCCGCCAAAAGGAAGATCAAACATTTCAGCGAAAGTAGTGGTATGTAATCCTTTGCCGCTCCAGCCGCTAACTTCCTGCGTTTTTATAATATTTTCAGGAAAAATCGTATTGATAAAAGAAGATTTTCCAACACCTGAATGGCCGCTTAATAAAGTGGTTTTATTTTTTAATAATTCTTTTACTGCGTCTATTCCTTCACCGTTAGTAACACTTATTGGGTAAACCGGGTAACCGATCTTTTCATAAACTGATTTTATCCGGTTAAATTTATCTTTCTCTTTTGTTTTATACAGATCAGTTTTATTAAAAACAATAATTGCCGACACATGGTAGGCTTCAGACGCGGCTAAAAACCGATCGATAAAACCGGTAGAAGTTTTGGGATCTTTTAAAGTGGCCAATAAAATACTTTGGTCGAGATTGGCAGCCACAATATGATGCATGTGCTTATTGTGTGGCGATTGCCGGGTAATATAATTTTTGCGGTCATGAATTTTGGTAATAACTATTGATTCTTCGCCGTCTTCTTTGTCAATATCTACTACATCTCCTACGGCAATCGGGTTGGTAGAAGTGATATCATCTATTTTGAATTTGCCTTTGATGCGCGCATTAAAGGCTTCTCCCTTTTCATTTTTAAGCACATACCAACTGCCGGTAGATTTATAGACTAAAGCCTGCATGGTTTTTAATTAGCTAATTATGGAAACTTTTTAAACAAGGTATATCTTAAAATAATTTCCACAAAAAGTAATGCCATTGCTGCAAAAATAAAGGGGTAAAATTTTTCGGAATAATGATGGAACGTAGTGATCTCAACTTTTGATTTTTCCATCTTATCAATCTCATTGTATATCTCTTCGAGGCTTTTATTATCAGTAGCTCTGAAATATTTTCCGCCGGTTTGAGTGGCAATATTTTGCAGCAGTTTTTCGTCAATAGAAACCTTTTGATTTTGCATTACAATTCCCAACGGTGTGCTTACCGGGGTTGGTGCATATCCATCAGTTCCTACTCCGATTGTATACACTTTTACATGAAAAGTTTTGGCAATTTCCAAAGCGGTTGAAGGATCAATAAGGCCACCATTATTCATTCCGTCGGTTAGAAGAATAACGACTTTACTTTTTGATTTACTGTTTCTCAAACGATCTACACTTGTAGCAAGGCCCGAGCCTATCGCAGTTCCATCTTC
>DAHXOZ010000252.1 GCA_027364635.1 bacterium
GCAGATAAACGTGAACCGGAGGCTTTATAAATGGGCAATCCCCCAAGATTCTTACCGATCTTTGAAGGACTGTCTTCTATAAACCCGATTACAATAGTTTTGTTTTTGTTATCCTGTTCCAGTATTTGTTTGGTTACCTGCCCCATTTCTCCGGCACCGTAAATAATAGTCCTTGACACAACAATCGATTTTGAAAGTGCTGCCCTGGAGTACACTTCTTTTATTAAAAGCCTGAATAAAACAAGGATAAAAATGACACTGAAAAAATTAACAAACAAAAAAGGAAGATGAAAAGTCTGGGTAAAACCCGATAAAGAATCAAGGCTAAATATCGTGAGCCATAAACCCAGTTGAAGCGTTGCAAATTTAATGATCCTGAAAATATCATTGATCTCAGAATACCGGATGATCCCTTTGTAAATCGGGAAAAATAATACACAAACGCCAAAAATAAGGGCATTCAACAAAATGGAAGGAACGATTTCGTCCAGGCCTCTTATGTCCAGAAAGACATGTCTTAAAAAATAGGAAAATAAAAAAGCGACGGTAACTAAAACAAGATCGCAGCAGAAGATAATCCATCGTGGCGCATACTTATTTCTGAAAAATCTTTCGAGCATAAGGTTTTATTGGGGTCAATAACTGAAATCAATGGGTTTCTCCAACGAACAAGGAATTAAAAAATTGCCTTCAAAGAATATTAGAAATCAAGAAGTGTACCATATTTTTATTATTTCAATTTCAAAAACCAACCCGGCTACTAAAAAAATCATTGCAAATATAAACTTTCATGATTGAATTTAACCTTGGCTTTCAACTGTTTTTACCGTTTTCCACAGATTATTCACAAATAAGCCTTACAATTTAGCTCAGATATTAAAACTAAAAACCCAGCAAAAAGGAGTATCCATCATGCAGGGGCATTGTTTATATTCTTTTGTTAATTTATCCTATCCCACTCTATTCTTTCCTGGTAGATCTATCGGTAAAAGAAGCTTTCTAAAACCCCGTGAAAATAGTTTAACCCTGACCCTTCCTTGTCTCTGAAATTGCAGGCACCATTTCATCTAATACCAGGCATCCACCAATCAATTCATAATTCCTAATTCATAATTCCTTTCCCCAAACCACCCTGTTCACATAATCAGTATAACTAATTATTATTCGAACTATTTTCTCCGATACATTAGGCATCGAATAATCCGATACCCTTCTAAAATTTCTCTCTTCTCCTCTTTTTTGATGCCGAATTTGTTCCAATCCCTGTAACACCCTTTCCGGGTTTAAGCCAACCATCATTACCGAAGCCTCTTCCATAGCTTCAGGCCTCTCATGAGCCTCACGAATATTTAAGGCAGGAAAGTTTAAAATAGAAGATTCTTCTGAAATAGTACCGCTGTCGGAAAGTACAGCAAAAGATTTCATCTGCAACGCATTATAATCATTAAACCCCAATGGCTTTAAGAATTGTATTTCGGGCCTCACCTCAATCTTTTTTGTTTCAATCATATTGCGGGTTCTCGGATGAGTACTTACTATTATAGGGTAATTGAATTTGTTGGCAACCAGGTTCAATGTATCCAGCAGCCCTCTAAAGTTTTTTTCATTGTTAATGTTTTCTTCACGATGCGCGGAAACCACAAAAAATTGTTGCTCCTTTACATTCAACTTATTTAAAATATCAGAAGATTGAATGGAAGGAAGATAATGATGCAATACTTCAAACATAGGTGAGCCGGTCTTGATGATCCTGTCGGCAGATAAACCTTCTCTTAACAAATATTCCCTGGCAATATCACTGTAAGTAAGATTGATGTCTGAAATGTGATCAACAATTTTCCGGTTCGTTTCTTCCGGAACACGTTGGTCAAAGCAGCGGTTACCCGCTTCCATATGAAAGATAGGTATATGGCGTTTTTTGGCAGGGATTGCACACAGGCAACTATTGGTATCTCCCAGAACCAGGAACGCATCCGGTTTTTCCTTTTCTAATAAAGGATCGATTTTAATTAAAATCTGCCCGACCGTTTCTGCAGCATTGGCACCCGCAGCATCTAAGAAATGATCGGGTTTGCGAATCGCCATATCGTCAAAGAAAATCTGGTTCAGTTCATAATCATAATTCTGACCCGTATGAACGAGAACATGCTCAATAGCCTCAGAAGCATCCAAAGCCGCAATTACCCGCGACAACCGGATAATCTCCGGCCTTGTCCCCACAACGGTCATTACTTTTAATTTTGTATTCATTGTTGTTAGTTATTACCGATTATTTTTTTTCGCTGATTTTTATTTCTTGCTGATTTTCGCTGATCATCTGCGAGAAACAATCTACCAGAATTTATCTCCCTGCAGATATTATAAATTATTGACTACCCTTTTAATGTTTTCATCAATTTTTGAAGTATTGAAATTGATAAGTAATCCCAATTTACAATCAGACAGCTTTAAATAAGTCAAAATTTGTTTGTAATGCACATCTGCCAATGCTTCAACTGATTTGATTTCAATTATTACTTTATCATTTACTAATAAATCTATTCTATACCCCACATCCAGTTTCACTTCTTCATACTTAAAAGGTAAGCCTAATTGCGATTTTACCTCTAATCCTTCTTTTCTCAACTCATACGCTAATGCCATTTCATATGCTGACTCGAGTAAACCAGGACCAATTGCATTATACAATTTGAAAACAGCGCCTCTAATCAGGTAAGATATTTCGTTTTCTGTCATAATTTAGTTTTTTTCTTACAGATTTTTATTTCTCGCTGATAGCTGCAGATTTGAGCGGTGATTTTCGAAGAAGTTTCTCGCTGATTAACGCGGATTTAAAGCGCTGATTTTCGCTGATACTTTTCTACGCTGATCTTCTGGAAATAATTTTTTCTCTTGCTGATCCTTCTGCGTCTATCTGCGAAAACTTATCTGCGTTAATCTGCGAGAAACCTTTATTCTCCTGGAAATAATTTACACCGTTTCAAAATACGTATCCGGATCCTTCTCATCATAAAACTCATTAATCCAAAAAATCGTATACAGTTCTTCCACTCCAATATTTTTTATATTATGCGTGTACCAAACTGGCATATCCACATACGCCGGTTCTGTTCCATCTAAATAAAAATCCAGTACTTTATCCGTTCCAATTTGCCTTAACTGTATCAACGCTTTTCCCTTTATCACCGCAAACCTTTCAATCTTTCTCGTGTGGAAATGATTCCCTCTTGTGATGCCGGAAACAGTAGTAGAAAAAGAAACCTGCCCGCCCACATTCAAGCGTATCACCTCTACAAACGCCCCGCGCGGGTCCGTATGCTTTGTAAATTTTACAGGAAAATAATTTTCAATATCGGGGTAACAACGAAAAGTATTGAAAAGGTTCACCTCAAAGCGGTTGTTCAACCTGGGTATGATCCCTTTGTCCTGGTATTCTGACCTGTATTTTTCTAACAAGGATAACAATTCAGAAACCTTGCATGCTGACGTATGCGCAACCTTTACTTCATACCGGCTTTCGCCTGACCGTATCTCCTTAATAATTTCATGCACCAGTTCACCTACATAAATCAGCTTCATATCCCCATCCACCTCAATCTTCGGTGTTTCATTATGCGTCAACTTATAACAAAAAGTAGCCACCACAGAATTGTAATTCGGCAAACCAAACGGTCCAAAAACATTGGGAATAACCATACCGGAAAATTTTCCACCGGAAGCTTTCGCCCATTGGATCATTAAATCCCTGCCTTCTTTTTTGGATCTGCCATAAAGATTGTCTCTTTCTTCCTGCGTCGAAGACGAAAAAATCACATGCGCTTTGCTTCCAGTCTTTTTCAAAGCAGCCAACAGTTTTTCCACCAAATTAATATTGGTCTGGTAGATCACCTGTGGATCACTATGCCGGTTCATGGCTGCTAAATGAA
>DAHXOZ010000253.1 GCA_027364635.1 bacterium
CCAGTTCATACATGTCAGTATAAAGACCGGAATTGGTTTGAATTGAAAAATTATTGGGATCAGTCATTGTAAAATTTCTTTTCAAAAAAATGAGGCAAAAGTCGGGCAAATATTTAAAGTGATTATTGATAAAAAAGAAGCAGGCAAATATTTGGGACGCACCGAATTTGATAGTGTTGAAGTAGATAATGAAGTGATCATAAATTCTGACAAAAAATTATTGCCGGGACAGTTTGTAAATGTAAAAATCACCAATGCTTTTGATTACGATCTTGAAGGTATTGTTGTGTGAAAACTATAATACAGTAAACAAACAAATAAAGCCAATTTCTCTTTTACAATCTGTATTTCTTTCTCAAATCACTTCTTAGCTGATGTAAAGGCTCGCTGATTCCTACTTTATAAATATGCGGATTATTGAAACGCTTGTGTTCTTCAGGTAATTGCTGCAATCTTTTCTTTACAAATTGTGCAATATCTGCCGGTTCATTATTCTCCAATAATGACTTTCCATTATCCATTATTTTATGAAGTAATGGAGTTCCCATTTTTATATCTAGCGGCTTACTCTTTTCAATATCATAAGGATGGATCATTTTGGAGGGAACCGGCTCATCATTAAGAGCAATTGCATCGGCTACAAAACTATCTGTTTCATCGGTAAAGCGATACACCTGCTTAATCCCTGGAAGCGTAACCTTTTGAATATTTTCTGATAGTTTAAGTTTCGGTTCGCCATTAATTTCGGAGAGTTTATAAACGCCATCCAGCGCTGCATCCGGCTGACCGGTAGCCAGGCTGGTGCCAATACCAAAAGAATCAATCGGGGCTTTTTGGTCCAATAAACTTTTGATCAGGTATTCATCCAGTTGATTAGAAACAACGATCTGCACCTCCTGCAAAGCCGCATCATCAAGTAGTTTACGCGCTTTTTTAGAAAGATAAGCAAGGTCGCCACTGTCTAGTCTTATCGCCTTCAATTGTTGGCCATTTTCCTTCATTTCTTTTGCAACAATGATCGCATTCGGTATTCCACTTTTTAATGTATTGTACGTGTCTACAAGCAAAGTGCAATTATGAGGTTCAGCTTCGGCAAATTTTCTAAAAGCCGCCAGTTCATTTTCCTGGCTTTGGATAAACGAATGGGCCATGGTACCAGTTGCCGGTATATCATATTTTTTGGCAGCAAACATGTTGGAGGTACTGTCAAATCCACCTGCAATGGCGGCACGGCTTGCAGAAATACCTCCCAACGATTGCGCCCGTCGCAAGCCAAATTCACTCAGGTAACGGTCGCCGGCTGCATAACGGATGCGCGCAGCTTTTGTAGCAATAAGAGATTGGAAATTCAGATAATTTAATAACAAGGTTTCTATCAATTGCACTTCAACAAGACCACCATGTATTTGCAGTAAAGGTTCCAGCGGAAAAGCAACTTCGCCTTCCTGCATAGATCGAATGGTTCCATTAAAACGAAATGCCTCCAGCCACGATAAAAAATCTTTATTAAAACCTTGTTTACTGAGCCAATCGATTTCGTTTGATTGGTAATGAAAAGTTTCTAAAACCGGCAACAATTCACCTAGGCCACAGAAAATAATATATCCTCCGGCAAAAGGATTTTTTCTAAAAAAATAATCAAAGCAAACAGGCTGATCCTGGATTTTTTGTTTAAAATACGCTTCAGCCATTACCAGTTCATACATGTCAGTATAAAGACCGGAATTGGTTTGAATTGAAAAATTATTGGGATCAGTCATTGTAAAATTTTGTGTAGGAAAAATCTTTTCTGAATTTATGAAACAGCCTCCAGCAGAAAATATTTCTCCGCCATTTCCCTGATATTATCACCGATGGCCAATGAAGCGGTAGCAGCCGGTGACGGCGCATTCAACACGTGAATACTCGTATCGCGGTATTCAATCCTGAAATCATCACGTGTATCGCCATCTTCGCTAAGCAACATCGCGCGAACGCCGGATCGCCCTGGTTTTATATCATCCATTGTAAGATCAGGAACAAGACGTTGCAGCGTTTTCAAAAAAAGTTTTTTAGAAAAAGCTCTCCGGTATTCATTTAAACCAAACTTCATGTTTTGAAAAAATAATTTCCAGGTTCCTTTATAAGTTAATGCATCAATCGTGTCCCTCAAATTGAAATCAGTTTTTCCATAACCTTCTCTTTTAAAGGTAAAAACTGCATTGGGACCACATTCTACCTCTCCATTGGTCATTCGCGTAAAATGTACACCCAAAAAAGGAAAGTCAGGATTTGGAACAGGATAAATAAGATTTTTGATTTTGTGTTTCGCCTGCTCAGTTAATTCGTAATAATCGCCACGAAAGCCTACCACTTTTTCTTTAATATTTACATGATCTTTATGGGCCAACCTGTCTGCCTGTAAACCTCCGCAAAAAATATTGAACCGGCTTCGATAGGTTTTTTTATTGGTAGAAATAATATTAATGCCATTTTCTTTTTCAAAAGCAGTGGCTTCAGTATCTAATACCAGTTGGCTTTTTGGATTAATCTCTAAAGCGATCTCCACCATTTTATCCGTGGCTTTTACATAATCAATAATGCCGGTGCAAGGCACCCAAATGCCCGCTATTCCTGTACAATAAGGCTCGTGCTCTTTAATTTGAGCCGCATTTATTTTTTCAATTCCTTCTATTTTATTTTCCAATCCGGTGTTGAAAATTTTATCCAGGTAAGGCAATTCCGATTCATCTGTAGCTACCACCACTTTGCCGCACACATCGTAAGGAATATTATTTTCTTCAGCAAATTTTACCAATGCCTTTCTGCCTTCCACACAATTTTTCGCTTTTAAAGAACCGGGTTTATAATACATTCCCGAATGCATCACGCCTGAATTATTGCCAGTCTGATGTGCAGCAAGTCGCGGTTCCTTTTCAATTAAAATTATTTTTAAAGAGGGGTGATGTTTTTGTAGTTGATAAAAAGTAGCTGCTCCCACAATTCCGCCACCGATGATGGCGATATCAAAAATTTCGTTTTCCAAAAAATTATATTTAGAATTTACTAAAGATGATTAGGTTGAATGATAATAAAAATTATACTGCAAAAATAAATTTTCTTTCTTATCAATTTGGAATTGAAAATAAAGCCGTTACAATTTTGTAAATTTATCAACTTAAAATTTTAGAAAATGTCTACACAAGTTAACTGGCCTGAAGCGATAAAACCCTTATTAAAAAAATATAAAAAAACAAAGCATCCGTTGGATTACGAAAACCATTATCAGCTTTTGGTTATGGTTGTTTTATCGGCGCAGGATTCTGACAAACATATTAATCAACTTGCTCCTAAACTTTTTGAAGCTTTTCCCAATATGGAAGCGCTTTCGAAGGCAACCCCCGAAACACTTTTTCCTCTAATAGGCTCCGTGCGTAATTATGCGAATAAAACAAAATGGTTGATTTCACTTGCCCAAAAAATTAAGAAAGACGCTAACATTCCTCTTACGTTTGATGAACTCACCGAACTTCCTGGTATTGGCAGAAAATCAGCCAATGTAATCAGGCGTGAAGCCGGTGAATCACCTGAAGGTGTGATTGTGGATCTCCATGTGGTGCGGGTAGCACCAAGATTAGGTATTGCTGAAGGAACAGATCCTAAAAAAATTGAAAAACAAATAATGGAAACTTTACCCAAAAGCGAATGGGATGCCGGAATGGCAATATCTTTTTTGGGAAGGGAAATTTGCCGTCCCCAACCAAAATGCGAAATCTGTTTAATGAATACTGTTTGCGCTTATTATAAAAGCCTGTATCGGAAATAAAAGTAAACAAACAAATAACGTAACTATTCAGTACTAAAACATAATTTTTAAGTTATATATGTAAGCACTGCTTTTCAATTTTCTGATAGTTATGCA
>DAHXOZ010000254.1 GCA_027364635.1 bacterium
TGAAGAACTTCTGCCCCAGAACTGGAAACCACTGGCATAGGATTTTATTTTGAATTATTCGGATTGTGGTTGTTGTAACAATATTGATTTCTTCCCATTCGTCGCTCCAAAATATTTCTATTTTTAGTATATCATCCTGTTGTCTTGTTAATAACAAACAATGTTCACCAGGTTCGTCAGCAAAAACAATTTTTTCAATATCTGTTTTGTTATTTGTCAAGCGAAGTAATGCTTCATACAATTCAGCAAGGGGGTCGCTTAGATAAGAAAACTCGAACGTGATTGCCTGCTTGTAATTAGCGAAAGTAATTTCAGCCCAACCTGTTCCAGTCAGCCAACGTATCCCTCCGGCCAACCACAACTAAAAAAGAGCTTGTTTATTCTGACACAGACATCTTGGAAAATTTTATTAAAGTTATTTGTGAAGGAACAGAAGACTTATTAAAAAGAACGTCCGTAGAAGAATATAAAGCAAAATGGTGCCTATCTGATTTCCCGATTGACAGTTTTAATAATCTTAAATCGACAATAAAATTAAATTGACAAAAAGCGAACGCACAACATTCGCATTTATGCAAGCCTGGCTGAAGTGCTAACAATCAGCATTGGTACATGTTTCACCAGTAGTTCCGGGCTGAGAAAACTTTATTGAGCAATAGTAAATAACAATGGACTTTTAATTATAAATTTGGCAACGTTTCGAGCAGAAGGAATTCTAATTCCAGCCCTGCGTAAATGCGTGGCCGTTATAGGCAAGCTTGCTCGTCGACATTGCTAATTCAAACGCTTTAGTATTAATTTTTTTAAGATAAAAGGAAAATCAAAACTATTTAGATGAAGCTTCTAAACATTTTGTTTATCAATATCTATGGCCAAACCCAAAGATTGGATAACATGAATAGAGGGAAAATCGATCCAGTTCTTTGGAGTTCCATTAGCATAGGGATATGCTTATGTGTTTGGGGGTCTTTGATTATAAGAATTTACTACTTTCTTATATTTAATTCGAGTCCACCTCCTTTACTAACTAATAAATCAATATTAATACTTACGATGGCATTATCAGTTGGCATTATTAATTGGTATTATAACATGAACGATAGGGCGTTTAAGTTATATCAAAAATATCTGAAATTGTATGATAAAATTTGGAGTATAAGAAAAACCTTTCTTGTTTTGATGATTATTTACTTTCTGCCCTTTACTTTAATTTTTATCATTGATTTTGTACTATTGAAATAATTAGATTTATTGAGGAGTAAATTTTTACAACTGAGAATCATCTCTGATAGAAGATAGAGTTGCTATAGAATAATTGACTGTTGACCGCCTGCCTATAACAAAAGGTTTGGCGATAGGCTGGCAGAAGGAATAACAATGAACTAAGAATCGCTATCAACAAGAGTTCCGGGCTGAGGAATACAAATCAGCTTTTTGTTGTTATCTTCATCTTTAGTTTTTCAATCGGCTGACGTTCGGGCGGACGGAACATTGAATACCAGCCCATCGCCAAGCCTCAACGTTGTACGCAATTCCCCTTTTTTCGGAGCCGAAAATTACTTCGGAAGCTAACGTTTATGAAATAAGAGAATATTGAGAATCAACAACTTAAAAAAACGTTAGTCAGAATTGAATGAGACAACTTACATTTATTGGTTTGCTATTGACCTTTTCAGTTTGTAAAGCACAGATAAAGGTATTTATTCGTTTTCAAGACGAATGTAAAGGAGAGATTGTTGATGCTGAGTATGAACTGTCACAATTCGATTCTGGAAAGTTTTATCAGTCCAAGGGAGCTACTGTTGTCTTACCATCTAAAGGTTTATACTATTTGACGGCTATAATTACTCGGGGAAATCGTCGGTGTCTTTTCGGTTGTCCTCTTCGGATAAAAAAGGAAATTTTTCGCGACACTTTGGATGTTCCGAAACTACTCACTGAAGCTCCGGCCTTACATCAACAAAGGAAACTTTATCTTGTATGTGATAGTGTTGCTAATGGCAAGTACATTGAGTATTTTAAGAATGGGACAGTCAAATTGAAAGGAGAATTTTACGATGGGTTGCCTGATGGATACCTAATATCTTATGATGAAAATGGCGAAAGAAAGTCCAAGTTAAAATACAAAAACGGATATTTAATACGTTCTAGGTACTATTAAAGGCTTAAACACTACAACAATAGCATGCGCATAACATGTGGTTTTGTGCAAGTGGGGCAGACGGAATAAACATCAGCTTTTTGTGCTGGTATCATCAGAAGTTCGGGCAGACCGATTTCTATCAGCAAACGAACAAATAATCAACTTTTTTATTCTAAATTCGGCTGACGGTTCGGGCAGACAGGCGTTGAATTTCCCACCTGCACAAAGCCCTGGACGTTATCGGAAATACCTAACGACATTTACACCTGCCATCACCGTCCCAATTTCCGCAACATCTTTTATTTATATCTTTAGTTCGAGTATCAAAATCAGATTTATATTTCTGCATGTAAGAAAGAAACATTGCGTTGCATAAAATGTGTCCAGTATGTGGCAGCCCACTTTCTAAATCAATATCTTCACCTCTCATATATGCAACTAAATGGCGCATAATACTTTCAAATATTTCAGGAGTTTTCAAACCTTTTTTCCAGTTATTATCATCATATTTTTTTGCACCAAATTCCAGAACTTTCACCATATCATCCAAAGCATCAAAGTCAACAAGCGACCATCTTAATTTACCGCTGTTGAACCTCATGGCACTTCCGATAACATTGGTATTGCCAATAGCAGGGGCAGAAGGAATAACCATCGGCTCCTGTTCGCTGTTAGGCTTTTGTTCCGGCTTGACGTTCTCTTTTGAGCTTAAAATCATAATTTCAACTTTTTGTTTATTTACTGGTCTTTTGTTTCGGCAGAAAGTTCACTATGCCCTGCCATCGGCAATACCTGACCGTTGTAGGCAATTTCTCAGCTTCTATGATATGTTTTCTTAACTTTAAATAGCAGACCGTTCAAGATATTAATCATATAAAAATATTAATCGAAAAACTTAAACCCTATAATTTTAAGAATGATTCAATTGAAAACATAGAAGTTCTCATTAATAAATTTATGGATGAATACGTAGTCAAAGCTTTTCGTTTTAACCCAGGATTGTTATTATATAGAGGAATCAAGTATTCAAAAAAGCCAAATTATTTCCATGAGATAATTTATCCGCCAAAAGATCAAGCTAAAATTAATAGGGCTAGTGAAAAAGGTGAACAAATGTTTTATGCGTCTACCGCAAAAAAGGCTGTTTTTTATGAATTAAACATTAAACCTGGAGACAGACTAATTATTTCAACATGGAGAACAAACAATACGTTACTCTTTAATAATGTTGGTTATACCAAAACCAATTTGGAAAATCTTGGTGCGAACAAAGTAACTCTATTTGATGACCAAAGTGAAAATGAAATTAATAAGCTTATTGCAGATTATTTAGCCTTAAGCTTTTGCCAAAATATTTCAGAAGAAGATGAAAACTTATACAAATTGACAATTGCAATTGCTCGGATTCATCTTAAGGATGCGAACGATAATAAATTTGCCGGATTATTTTATCCAACGGTTCGATTAAACGGAAATGAAGAAAATTTCGCAATTAATAAGAATGTTGTTGACCATGGTCTTTTAGACTTTGAAGGGATTCAATTTATCAAAATAATTGACCGAATAGACAATCGATATAAATATTCAATTCTCGACATTGCTGAAGACATCACGGATTACAATATTAATTGGAAAAATTTATCAAATCATTGGACTGTGTACTGGAGTTTCCCCAAAAAAGTCTACTATTTTTCTGTAACCTATATCTGTAGCAGGTTTTATCCTAATACTACGTGT
>DAHXOZ010000255.1:0-1208 GCA_027364635.1 bacterium
ATCGATAAATATTGCTGGAATGAAGAAGAAGGATTTTATTTTGATTTCGATCATGCGGAAAATAAGCAGAAAGAAGTGTTTACGCTGGCAGCAGCTTTCCCTTTGTTTTTTGGAATAGCTTCACAGGAGCAGGCTGCAGGAGTAGCCAAAGTGTTGAAGAAAAAATTTCTTTCACACGGCGGTCTTATTTCCACACTTGAAACTACCAACCAGCAATGGGATGCTCCTAACGGATGGCCTCCTTTGCAATGGATAGCAGTACATGGTTTGGCTAAATATGGTTTTCTTGATCTTGCCATTGATATTACCCAACGCTGGCTGGCTATTAATAAGAAAGTTTATGAAGAAACCGGGAAAATGATGGAGAAATACAATGTAGTAGCTACCGATCTAAAAGCCGGCGGCGGTGAATACCCCGCCCAGGACGGTTTTGGATGGACAAACGGCGTTTATCTCGCTTTGGATAAATGGTTGAATGCGGTTCAGTAAAATCAAAATAAAAATCCTCTTTATTAATTGGTTTACTGTTTTTAGTTTATCCCAAAAGTTGACTCTTATCAATCAAGCCGATCGTTTCTGAATCAACAACGGCCGCTGAACTGTGTTTAAAATAGCAACAATGAACACCGTGGCTTTCAATTTCTTTTATCCTTTTTTCTGTTTCTGGATTTTTTGTTTTACCAACTTGCCGGATATAAACCGCAAATATTTTCTTGGGGAAATGGTTAACCACTGAAAAATAAATATCAACATCTATTTGAGAATCGTCGCCTAATAAAACAAATTGCAAATGAGGGAAAGCCTCTATCACACGAACGATGCGGGTGAATTTGGTCATTAAATTATTTGAACCTGATTTCCATAACTGCATAATGTTTTTTAAAGAACTTAACAGGTAAATTCCTTTCGGTAATTCATTTATCCTTGAAAATTCAGTGATCAAATTATAAAGATTCCATTCACTTCCTGAAACATAAAAAAAAGGGTTGCAGTTACCCTCAAACTGGTCGTGCCGGGCAAGAAGCTGATAGTGATTTACCACGCCCTGAAAAGGTTTGCGATTGTGCGCATTTTTAGTAAACAGAACATATAGTTTTCTTCTCATCTTCGCAGAATGAGATATTAAAAACGTGTCATCAATATCAGAGATGAAAGCATGTTGTGAAGGATAAGGAACATAAATTTCCCCAATACATTGCACAACATGC
>DAHXOZ010000255.1:1306-3875 GCA_027364635.1 bacterium
CGTGTCATCAATATCAGAGATGAAAGCATGTTGTGAAGGATAAGGAACATAAATTTCCCCAATACATTGCACAACATGCAACCGGTATTTATCTTCTTCAAGCCGTACCAAAACCTTTTGCCATCCTTTGTTTGGAGGTACTTCAGGACAAAATTCGAAACGAAAAAATCCGTCATCTCCTGCTTGGGTATGATGAATAATTCCATGCCATTCTATCGAAATCTTTGCTTCAGAAAAAGGAATTACCATAAACAACCTCAGCATTGAAAACAAATTAATCAACCAGTTTGAACGGAATGTTTTTCTTGGAAAAGGGCTTAGTTTCAGCACATGGCCATACACAATTATTTTTTCATCATTCCCAAAACCATGATACACCTTTATCACAGGATGATGATTCAGCCTCAATAAGAGAAATATTTTTCTTTTTATCTTTTTGATCAACGAAATTTTTTTTTCCTTATGTTCTGAATGTATCTTCATTTACAACTTTAAAAGAAAATGGAACCATCTTCCCATTTAAATATATTATTTATTATCAATCCGGCATCAGGTGGCAAGAAAAAAATTAAATGGGAACCTATCATTCGTAATTATTTTAAACAACTTTCTTACCAAATTGATTTTTTTATTTTAAGAGGAAATGGAGATGCCGCTTCAATAGGGCATTGGATAAAAAAATTAGCGCCTCAAAAAGTGGTAGCCGTAGGAGGCGACGGAACCATTTCCATGGTGGCGGAACAACTGATCGGCACTTCAATTCCTCTGGGTATTCTTCGTGCCGGTTCGGCCAATGGAATGGCCACAGAATTAGATATTCCCCAGAATCCTACGGTGGCACTACAAACCATATTAGAAGGGGACATTATAAAATGTGATGTGATAAAAATAAATGATAAAGAGATCTGCATACATTTAAGTGATTTGGGGATGAATGCGAGGATGGTAAAATATTATCATAAAAACGCTATTCATGGTATGTGGGGCTATGGCCGCATGATTCTTAAAATATTAATCCAGGGAAAACCGGTAATCTCCCATATTTCGGCAGATAATTTAGAAAAGGACGTTCCTGCTTACATGATCGTAATTGCGAATGCGTCAAAATACGGAACAGGAGCGGTAATTAACCCAAAAGGTACTGTTGATGACGGCAAGTTTGAGTTGGTAGTGGTAAGGCAAATTTCTTTTATTGAATTTGTAAAAATGTTTTTAAAAAGAACCCGTTTCGATCCTAAAAAAGTGGAGATATTTCAAACTACTAAAGCCGTAATTACCACTAAAAGAGCCACTCATTTCCAGGTTGATGGTGAATACATTGGTAAAGTAAACCGGGTATCTGCTGTTGTAATACCTTCTGCTATTCATGTAATTATACCAAATGAGAGTCCGGATCTTTCGAAACAGCAATTGTGATTTTTTGCTTGTTTACTGCATTAATTTGCTACGTTTTTTTTCAGCAAGGTATTCCATCGTGGACGTTGATTACGAAATGGATTTGTCCGCTGCCTTATTAAATTACCGCTTTAGCCTTTCTCTTTTTTTTTGCAGAAAACCCAGGTTTATCATGACTTTAATAAAGATGAAAGCGTCAATAGTGCTGATAATAAATGATCCGATTACATCGCCCGGATAGTGAACGCCAAGATACATTCTTGAATAGCCGATTAACACGGCCCAAAGCCAGGCAAGGGCAATACCCCATTTGGGTCCGGGAAAAAGAAGGGATAAGGAAATGGCCAGCATCGAAACTTCCGCTGTGTGACCTGAAGGAAACGAAAAACTGCTTACCGGAACGAGGTTATGGATATATGAATAGGTGACAAATGGTCTTGGCCGGTGCACCAGCTTTTTGAGAAGGTCAACAATAGCTGAATTAAGCGTGAGCGTAATCAAAACAAGCCAGCTTTTTCTTTGTAACACAAACCGGTGTTTTGCATAAGCATACATCAATAAGATTATCGGAACTGAATAAGTAATAATTGTGGCTACATCCGTTATGAAAATAAAAAATGGATCCAAAAAAGTAACCCTGTGAAGGTTGATCAATTTGAGCAAATTGATATCTGCCTGTTGCAACATTTTAAAAAAATGCACGAAAATCAATAAAAAAAACTGTTGAAGAGTTACAGTTGTTTGCATATTTTAAAAGTAAAAACCGTATTAGTGAATCCTGTCACCGCGTACTTCCATGCTTTGCATCAATTGAGTTTCATATTCAATCCATTCTTTCCACCTTTTTCTAACTTTTTCTTTAGGCAAATAATTGTCAGCAAGATTGATAAATAAAGTATAATGGCCGGCTTCGCTTTCCATAAATTTCCGGTAAAACCTTTTCATATAATCATCTTCCAGGCCTTCGCTTAATCGCTTGAAACGCTCGCAGCTCCTGGCTTCTATCAAAGCCATTGTAAGAAGATGGTCTAAAAACCTTTCTTCAGGACTACCTCCTTTTTTTTGAAAATCCAGCAACTTGTTTACATAAATATCTTTTCGTTGTTTGCCCAGAGACAAATTGCGTCTATGTAATTCCGTTAGTACCTGCCGGAAATGCCCCCATTCTTCTGTT
>DAHXOZ010000256.1 GCA_027364635.1 bacterium
ACGCTGAAGATCGCAGAAGAGTAGATGTTATCATTACCCAAAAAGGAATACAGCTTTTGAGTTCTATTGAAAAAAGATTTGAAGAACAACTACAAAAAATATATACTGCTATTCATAAAAAAGGAGGCGTTAAAAATCTGGATAAAGTCCATCAGCGCATCGGCAGGGCAAAAGAAAAATATCCTTCTGTGGGGCAGTATTACACCATTGAAGTAACTGCAGATAAAAAACAAACCAGGCAACAGAAATGAGCTGGAAAAGAGAGCATGTCAAATATGACGACAAAATAGAAAACCTGGGTATTTATTTTTTACGAACCAATATGAGTGTAACTGATGAAGTTGTTGTTTGGGATATTTACAATACGATAAGAGAAATAGAAAATGCGTTCAGAACTCTGAAGACTGACCTTGACTTACGACCAATATATCATAAGAGTGATAAGGCAACAATGGCGCATTTGCACCTGGGAATTTTAGCCTATTGGTTAGTAAATACAGTAAGATACCAGTTAAAAAACAATAACATCAACAGTTGCTGGTCGGAATTAGTAAGAATAGGCAATACGCAAAAGATGATTACCACCACCGGCACCAACAACTTCGATAAAACAATAGTAACCAGAAAATGTTCCGAACCGGAGGGGAAATTAAAGGCGATTTACGATATCCTACAAAGCAAATACAAGCCCTTTACAAAACGAAAATCTGTAGTACACAAACCGGAACTCAAAAAAAACGAAAGTCAACAACAACGGCTACTTATGTCTGGATAGCTGCAATCTGGGTTAAAATAGCCAAACTAAAGTTTGAAATAGAATTAGAGAATGAAATTATCAAAACAATAGTAACGCTTTGTGGAGGAGATCCTGGCAAAACCCCTCATCTCTTTAATTCAGGATGAAGAAGGTTTCGAACACTTGTGGCCTTTCAACCTGCGCCTAAACCAAACATGAGAAAGTTTTTGAGTAAACAAATAAAATCGTCAGATTTCTAATTTACCACAATGGCTTTCCGCCATAATAATCCAAAACTTTTTCTCTTAATACAAAATCATATTTTGCGGTGATGAGATTATATTGAGCGCGGTTCAAATTATTTTTGGCGATCAGGTAATCAACAGAAGTGATGGCACCTGCATTGAAACGGATCTCCGCCGTGCGGAAAGATTCAGCAAACGCACTTACCTGGTCTTGTAATAGTTTATATTTATCGGCGGCAGAAGTAAGATTTACATAGGCGCGCTCAATGGATTGCTGCAACTGGGTTTTAGTGTTTTGTTCCAGATACTGACTGTTTTTAAGTTCCAGTTTAGCCATCTTTACCTGGTTTCTTATACGCCCGTTATTGAACAAAGGAATGGTCAACCCAATATTAACTGCTTCAAAAAGATTATTGCTTAATTGGTTCCCGAAAGTGATTTTTTTAGAGGCATAATTATTTTGTTTTACGATCACCGGGTATTGGGTTCCGCTGACAGTTACATAATTGGAAGAAGGAACATCTGCAGTGTTTACAAAATAATCACGGGTAGCCACACTCGAATAATTAGTGTTAACGCTTCCGCCCATTGAAAGAGTAGGAAACAATTGGCCTTTAATAGAGCGGATGTTTTTTTCCGCACTTTCAGTTCTAAGTTTTACTGCCTGTACCTGTGCAAATTGTTGCAACGCTGTTTTGTAAATTTCATCAGGCGTTCCGGAATAATCCGGGTTAAAATTCTCAGCAGGAATTTTTTCTAATTCTAAATCTTTATGGTAAGGAATATTCAAAAGCTGCACCAGGTTAAGTTTTGCTGTCTCCAGGTTGGCCTTATTATCTGAGATCGCAACCTGGTCAGTAGCCAATTGCCCTTTCATATCAAAAAAATCTGCAGGCAGAATGGCACCTGACTTATTTAAAATATCAAGCCGCTCCACTTGT
Organism: bacterium; assembly: GCA_027364635.1. Lineage (GTDB taxonomy): Bacteria > Bacteroidota > Bacteroidia > Chitinophagales > Chitinophagaceae > Ginsengibacter. The sequence continues at coordinate 1,923 of DAHXOZ010000256.1, forward strand.
TTTTGAGTAACAGTTACCTGGTCCTGCGATTGTTTCAACACTTCTTCTGCGCTTAAAACCTGCAGGTAAGCCAAAATAATATTAATGGTAAGATTGTCTTTTGCCTGTTGCAATTCTTCTTTTGAAGCTTCATATCCTAGTTTGTTGGCTTTTATTTGATTTTGTAAGGCAAAGCCATTGAACAATAAAAGATTGCTGTTTGCGCTGTAATTGGCATAACCTACTTTCTGGTCAATGTAACCGTTGGTAAAAGGATCTATACTACGCCCGAAGTTCTTACCATGATTCAGGCTCGCATTTAGATCGGGCAACCTGTATTCTTTTGATTGTTTCAAATTTACACCTGCTTTTTGCATTTGCAAATCCGCCTGCAAAACATCAATATTGTTTTTGATTCCGGTTTCAACAGCTTGCTTCAGTGTTAACGTTTGCTGTGCAGAGGCAAACAAGGCAAAAGTGGCGAAAACAATATTTAAAAAAAATGATTTCATATTTTTTAGTTCTTTGTTTTTAGTTCGATATTTAATTCTCAATTCTTATTTTGTACTGACTCAATTCTGCCATCCAACAAATTGATAATCCTTGATCCATAATCTGCATTTTTTTCTGAATGCGTTACCTGGATGATGGTAACACCTTCGCTGTTTAATTCTTTAAAAAGATCCATGATCTCTTCACCTTGTTTAGAATTTAGGTTACCTGTTGGTTCATCCGCAAGAATCAGTTTGGGCTTAACGATCACTGCTCTTGCAATGCCCACTAATTGTTGTTGTCCACCGGAAAGTTGTGTCGGAAAAAGATCTTTTTTCCCAACGATTTGGAAACGATCAAGGATGTCGGCTACCATTGCTTTTCTTTCAGATGATTTAATGTTCTGGTAAAGCAATGGTGTTTCAATGTTTTCATAAACGGTTAATTCGTCAATTAAATGATACGCCTGGAACACAAAGCCGATGTGGCTTTTAAAGAGTTGTGACCTTTGTTTTTCTTTCATGGCAAAAACATTTTCGCCCATAAAAGTATATGCTCCTTCGTTGGGCTCATCGAGCATTCCAATCACATTGAGAAGTGTAGATTTTCCTGAACCTGATGGGCCCATGATGGAAATAAATTCACCTTCGTTTACATCAAGATGAATGTCTTTTAAAACAAAAGTGCGGTTAGCACCGGTGTTGTACCATTTGAATATTTTTTGTAAAGAGAGCATAGTTTTTAGTTAATTTTTATAAGAGATAAATTCGTTTATCCCTTCCCGTTATTTAAATTTTGATATAGTAAAAAAACAAATAGTTCTTTTTTTTAATCTTCGGATTTCCCATTTTCTTTACTTCATTATTGCGTTATCTTCTCTTTATCGTACAAATTGATGCCATTAATTTATGTATTGATTTTCAATTTTTTATAAAATAAAAAAAATAAAAGCTGTTCGTTTTTGATACAGTCTGTGTTCCGAATTGATACAGGATTTGATTTCAATCTATTGGTTTTATGCCTATTCAAAATAATTCTTTTCATTTTTTTAATTCATGTAAAAAAAATTGATCTTTTGTAAAAATGAGTACATTTACTAAAGCCAAATCATCACACAATGAAATCGTTATTGCTCCTGGCAGGTATTATGTATTCTGCTTTTGCATTTACACAAACTACTCCCCAGGAAAAACTGGATTCATTTTCAGCCCAATTTGTAACTGCAATCAGAAGCCATGAACAGCAACGAGTATTTATGGCAACCGATAAATCAATTTATAGCAATGGGGAAAGCCTTTGGTTTAAAGCCTTCCTGGTAAATGACATATCGGATAAAATAAATAATGACAGCAAGTTTCTTTTTGTAGACCTGGTAGATATAAATGATGATGTAATAAAAACATTGATATGGCTATAAGATAACTAACTTCATCTTTTGTATAAATAGAATCGCCCAATAAAACCCTCACCATATAGTTG
>DAHXOZ010000257.1 GCA_027364635.1 bacterium
TCCGGTTCTTCCCGATCATGTATAATAATATTACCAGGAACAGAAGGCCTGCCAATACAAATACGCCTAATTTTACATTACTGACTACTCTTTTTGCCATAAAAAATTATTCAAAAAATTCTTTCACTTTCGGATCTTTATTTTTTGTTAGTTCTTCATAAGTTCCCATTGCATAACATCTTCCGTCAATTAAAACTACCACCCTGTCACTTGCTGTCTGCACACATTTCATATCATGCGAAATGATAAGTGATGAAGTATTGTATTTTTTCTGGATCTCATTCATCAGCTCAATTATTTCTTTACCTGTTATCGGGTCAAGTCCCGTCGTTGGCTCATCATATAAAATAATCTCCGGCCTCAAAATTAAAGTGCGGGCAAGGGCTATTCTTTTTCTCATTCCACCTGATAATTCTGCAGGCATCATATCAATGGTATGAGCAAGCCCGACATCTTCAAGCGTATCTACTACCCTTTTTTTTACCTCCTCTTGTGAAAATTGTATCCACGTTCTTCGCATCGGAAACTCAAGGTTTTCTCTTACCGTCATCGAATCATAGAGAGCATTTCCCTGGAACAGAAAGCCAACCTTAGCTCTTATCCTGTCTAATTCCTCGTCATCTAATTCCGGTATGTTTTTCCCAAACATGATCACCGATCCTTTATCTGGCTGTAATAATCCAACTACACATTTAATCATAACAGATTTCCCCGAACCTGATTTTCCCAACACTACTACACTTTCCCCTTTTTTTAATTCAAGATTAAAATCAATCAGAACATGATTGTCGCCAAAAGATTTAAACAGGTTTTGAATTTTCAAAACAGGCTCAGAAAACTCTTTATTATCATCATCTATTTCCGGTTTAATTAATTGTTCCATTTTCTTTAATTAAGACCAAGTGCGTCTGTAACCTGCACGGCCAGCAAATCCAATATAAAAATCACAATTGAAGAAACCACTACCGCCGAGTTGGCTGAAATCCCAACCCCCTCTGTGCCTTTGCTACTATTATACCCTTTAAAACATCCTATAATGCCAACGGCAAATCCAAAAAAGAAGCTTTTGAAAAAGGCAGGTAATACATCCGTGAAAGCAAGATTATCGAATACCTGTGTCCAGTATAACTGAAAACTGGTAGCACCTCTTATATTAATACCGATCCACGAACCAAATAATGAAATTGAATCTCCGAGCAACACCAGTATAGGTAACATCAAAGTAGCTGCAAGTACCCTTGTTACTACAAGGTATTTAAAAGGATTGGTACCACTCACTTCCATTGCGTCTATTTGCTCGGTAACCTTCATGGAACCTAGCTCAGCGCCAATACTGCTGCCTATTTTACCTGCAAATATTAATGCGGTAATTACAGGCCCTATTTCACGAATTACAGCAATACCCACAATGGCTGGCAGTTGAGATTCTACACCATAACTTACCATAGAGGGCCTTAATTGCATGGTTAATACTAATCCTAAAATAAAAGAAGTAAGGCCTATAAGTGGTAGTGATTTATAACCGATAACAAAACATTGCCTGACAAATTCAGCAACTTCGTAGCGTGGCTTGAAGCCTTGCTTAAAGAACCGGGCTGTGAAGTGCGAAAGTCCACCTACTTCATTTAAGAAGGAACCATTTAATTGATGCAGAACTTTTTTGTAAGTGGATGTTGTGAGCATACTGTTATAACTTCATATAACAAATATTCAAATTTTTCTCCACCATAATTATGAATACAGTCATCATTTAATATGATTATAGTCATGAAGTGAACATCAAAAGCGCTATGATTTACCACTTAGGTATCAAAGAAGTTGTAACTGTTTTACAAGCCCGAAAGTTGGAACCCGATATGTTATTCAAAACCGGGCACTTTTTAGGTTGCATCATCACACAATTGAATCGTTGAGGCCGATTGAGTACTGAACTGAATTTTATCTACTTTATTTTCTTTGTTATAATACAAAATCAAAATGCCATAAGATGTTTTAAAAGCGTCCCATGCCGGTTGTTTTATTTCGGGGTCTCCGAGAAATCTGAATAAACTATTTCTTGAAGCGCCCATTAAAGGAACACTTAAATTTCCTTTAAAATGAGGGCCAATCTCAATATAATTTCGGGAAACAAAGAAATAAATATCCTGGTCTTTATAAAAAACGGTGGAGCCGCATTTTGACTTTATATCCTCCTGAAAACCGGTGAAGCATGGAAGATTTTTTTTAATCTGTGCCACATTGGAAGTAGGAATAATAATGTGATTCACATTCCCATTAAGAAGATCAACATTAATTACAGGGCATTTCACCTCTACTTTTAACTGTGCCGAAGTTGTTATAGTAACCAGCAAAGCAGAAAGAGAAAGAATAATTGTTTTCATAGTGTGATTTAATTTCTGTGTTAGAAAAACCATTTACTCTTTAATGCAAATTCCTTGCTAATTTTTCAATTTCAGCAGATTATTACAGAAAGAAATACAGTAAACCCACAAATAATTAAGATTTTATTTCTACTCTACTCCTGAATGTAAGAGGTTGATCAAACCATGAATCTGTTCAGTCGTATTAAAGGCATGCAAAACAATTCTTAACCGTTCCTGTCCTTTTGGAACAGTGGGATAAAGAATGGGCCGTATGTCAATTTTTTTTCCCCGGCAAAGCTGAGCAATCTTCTTCACTTCTTCATTTCCGGGAATAATTACCACCTGGATGGGCGTTTCACTTTTCAATATTTTAAATGGAAGTGTTGCTTCCTGGAAAATGCCAACCAGTTTATGAATATGATTTCTCTCTTTATCCATCGAAGGAAATGTTTCATAAGAAATTTTAATTGCATGTGCAGAAGCCGGTGGCAATGAAGTACTGTAAATAAACTGCCTGGAAAAATTGATGAGGTACTTTTTTAATTTTTCAGATCCTAAAATAATAGCGCCATGTACTCCACACGCTTTTCCAAAAGTATGAATGCGGGCAAAACATTTTTCCTGCAAACTCAATTGTTGAACAAGGCCTTCACCTTTTGTACCAATAACGCCTGTAGCATGTGCTTCATCCACGATTAATGCAGCGTTATATTTTTCACATAAAGTACTTATTTCTTTCAATGGTGCAATATCGCCATCCATTGAAAAAACACTTTCAGTAACTACAAATTTCTGATGATCATTATTTGCAGTTTTTAGTTTCTTTTCAAGGTCTTCCAAATCGTTATGCAAAAAGGAAAATGCAGTGGCAAACGAAAGCCTGATACCGTCGCGAAGTGAAGCATGGCTCAACTGATCATAAATGATGAAATCATTTTTTTGAGGAACACAACTTAGCAAACCGGTGTTAGCGTCATAACCAGAATTATAGATAAGACCAGCCTCAGCCTGATGAAAAAGGGCAATCAACTTTTCTATTTCTTCTATTAATTCATAATTACCTGAAAGCAGCCGTGAGCCTGTACTTCCGTGAGAGAGCCGCGCAGGCATGGATTTTTCAATTAATTTATTTTTTACAATTCCCAGGTAATCATTGCTGCAAAAATCTATTGTATCCTTCGTCAAAGAAAGTTGTCGCAATGAGTTATTTTGCTCTCTGTCTATTATTTTTTTATCAAGAAAATTTTCATTCATCGGAGTAAAATTAGGAGTTAATTAACCAATTAGCTTATTAGCTAATTGACTAATTTTGAAAGATGGAATCTTTATCGCAAGACACAAAAAATATATTAGGACTCAAATTAGTTACCGATCCAAGATGGATCGATCTTGCTTCAATTTCGCTGGAAGAAATTTTGACGGATCACGCATGGTGCGAGCAAAAAGGCAGGTAATACATCCGTGAAAGCAAGATTATCG
>DAHXOZ010000258.1 GCA_027364635.1 bacterium
ATAGTCAACCATTATAAATGCAATAGTAAATAAGTAAGCATTTGCTTTTCGAAAGATAATTGGGGATAAGTATAAAGAAAGTATTTGGCGTTTTCTGAGGTATGGGAAGACAAAATTAGAAATTACTTTGAATAATCAAAACTTATTGAGGAATATTTTCAGGAGATGAATGTTAAGATTTTCTATGTTTTCAGGTTAAACATTTGCTCTGAAGCTTTTTTGGCAGGAAACCATGAAGCAGTGAAGGCAATAACCAAGGCGGTAAAAATAACCAAAATAAAATCAGTGATTTCTAATTTCACCGGGAAATAATCGATCAAAAAAGAAGCGCCTGCCAGTTTAATGAGATGGTATTTCATTTGTAAAAATGCGATTATTAATGCCAGCACAATTCCTGTTCCTGCGCCTACAACTGCCAGCAAAACCCCTTCTGTTAAGAAAATCTTTTTTATCAAAGATTTGTCGGCACCCATGGATTGTAACACACTGATGTCTTTTCTTTTTTCAAGTACCAGCATAGTTAATGCGCCTACCATATTGAAAGCTGCGATAATTAATATCAGGGTAAGCACTGCATAAATGAACCATTTCTCCATTCGCATAGAATTATAAAGACTCATATTTTGCTCATACTTTGTGAGCACTTTATATTGTTTACCGAGGGTTTTTTGAAGTGTCTTTGTGAATTCATCCGTCTGCCCGGGATCTTTTAAAGAAATTTCCAAAGCGCTGTATTCATCAGGTTGGTAATTCATTTGTTGCCGCATAAAGGCAATGTTGGTAATTACATATTTGTTATCGAAATCCTGCTGAATGGCAAAACTTCCGGAAGTGGTAGCGTTACCTTCGCTTAAAGCAGCAAGGGGATTGTTGGACTTTGTTTTTTTGGGCAAAAAAACGGTAATGGGAAAAAGATTCCTGTCAGCTTGTACACCAATAGCACTTTCAATTCCTACTCCTAAAATTAATTTAGGATTATCGGCTGTTCCGGTATTAAAAACACCATCGTACATTTTTTGAGGAACACCTGAAACTTTATAATAATCGGAATCAACTCCTTTTAATAAAACCACTGTTTGTTGTTCTGCATTTTGCAAAAGTGCTTTCTCCTCTATATTTAAAGAAGTGCCTTTTATACCCCCGATGGAATGTATTTTATTGAGTTGTGCCTGTGTAAGCGTAAAAGTTTTTCCTTTAGCCGGAACCACTTTTACATCAGAATAGAAGTTGGAGTATAATGATTTTACCAATCCTTCAAAACCGTTGAAAACACTTAGTACCAGCACCTGGCATAAGGTGGAAAAAGCAATCACGCCCGCTGTTACCCACGAAATAATATTGATGGCATTCGTGCTTTTTTTCGCTTTAAAATATCGCCACGCAAATTTGAAATGCAAGGAGTTTTTATTGAATTTTAAAATTATTTTTTATTCTGATTTTGTAGGGTTCTCATGCTCGCCCGGCTTGGGTTGTTGTTTTATTTCATCCAACAATTTTTCAATTTTAAAAACATAATCCAGCGTATCATCCAAATAAAAAGTGAGTTGGGGAATACTTCGCAACTGGTGCCTCATCCTTTTACCAAGTTCACCGCGTATTTCACTACTCAAATCTTTGAATTTTTCCAAAACCGCTTCCTGGTCTTTCACCTGGAAAAAGCTTAAATATACCCTTGCCTCAAAAAGATCGGGTGTTATTTTTACGGAGGAGATTGAAACCATTCCTCCATCGATCATGGTAAGCCCCATCTTTAAAAAAATATCATTTAGCTCTTTTGATATTTCAACCGCTACCTGCTTTTGTCTTTTACCTTCTGTCATACTATAATAGTTATCGTTCTTTGTAAAATTAGTTACTTTGCTGCTATTTCAATTTAATTAAGCATTTCAATTGTTTTAATGAAGAGTTTACGAACTATTTTTCGTTACGCGGGAAAATACCCCAAATTAATTTTTGCGTATTTCTGTTGCAATATCCTTTCCAATTTATTTGCAGTGGTTTCGCTGGGGCTTTTAAGTCCTTTTCTATTATTAATTTTTAAGAAACAAGACACATTGGCTGTGGATTCTTCCAAAACAGGATTCCTGACTCACATCAATCCTGTTAATTTTTTTAAAGTTTGGCTTCATAATACACTTCAAACTCCTAATGGCGATATAAAAGGCCTTGCCGTTATCTGCATTTTGATCGTGAGTTTTATCGTTTTGAAGAATGTTTTTTTATACCTGGCTATTTATTTCTTAACGCCGGTTCGCAATCTGGTGGTAAATGATATGCGCACCAGGATGTATCAAAAAATTCTTGTGTTGCCGATCGGCTATTTTAACGAGCAGAAAAAAGGCGACATCATGAGCCGCCTTACCAACGATCTTACCGACGTGGAAAGCTCGGTTATAAATTTACTGGAAACGCTTTTCAGGGAACCGGTTACCATCATTTTGTTCTTTGCTTACATGGTAATCCTAAGTCCGCAACTTACTTTTTTCCTGCTTTTATTTTTACCTTTTTCAGGATTACTTATCGGAAGGATTGGTCGGTCTTTAAAAAAGCAAAGCACAAGGGCGCAGGAAAAACTGGGCGACATTCTTTCTACAATTGAAGAAACGTTGGGTGGAATCAGGGTAATAAAAGCTTTTAACGCTGAAAAGAAACAATTTGACAAATTTGAAAGCCAAAATGAACAATTTCTGAATATAAAAAATGCAGTGATACGTAGGCGCGACATGGCTTCGCCGGTAAGCGAAGTATTGGGCGTAACTGCTGTGGCCTGTGTTTTATGGTATGGAGGCAGGTTGGTATTGCATAACTCATTTCTTGATCCCGGAGATTTTTTGGCCTATATTTTAATTTTTTCACAGATCATTCAGCCTCTTAAATCTTTATCGGCAGCTTCTTACAGCATAAAAAAAGGCGCGGCAAGCATTGATCGCATCGAACATTTGATTGCAGAAGACATTTCGATCAAAGAAATTGCCAACCCGGTAATTCTCACCGAGTTTAAAAACAGCATCGAATTCAAGAATGTTAGTTTTTCTTATGGAGAAAAAATAATTCTCGAAAATATAAATCTAAAAATTGAAAAGGGAAAAACGATTGCCCTGGTTGGTTCTTCAGGCGCCGGTAAAAGTACTCTGGTGGATCTCATTCCCCGTTTTCATGATACGGTAAAAGGCGAATTATTGATTGATGGCGTTAAAATAGAAAACTATTCACTAAAATCTTTGCGTCATCAAATGGGGATTGTAACGCAGGAACCTATCTTATTTAATGATACCATTGCCAATAATATTTCCCTGGGCATGGATAATGCCACAGAGGAACAAATTATTAGTGCCGCCAAAATTGCCAATGCACATAATTTTATTTTGCTAAAAGAAAATGGCTACAACACTACCATCGGCGAAAGAGGAAATAAATTAAGCGGCGGTGAAAAACAGCGAATTACCATTGCGCGTGCAGTCTTAAAAAACCCGCCAATATTGATTCTGGATGAAGCTACTTCTTCGCTTGATACCGAAAGTGAAAAACTGGTTCAGGATGCGATCAACAACCTTATGCACAACAGAACCAGTGTGGTGATTGCGCATCGTTTAAGTACTATTCGCCATGCGGATGAAATTATTGTTTTGCAAAATGGAAAGATCGTAGAACGAGGCACACACATGACTTTAATGGCACTTGAAGGTTTTTATAGAAAGCTCGTAACCATGCAGGCAGTGAAGTAGCAAATTGTAGTAAAACAATAAATAGTCAACCCTTAATAATGAGCGTAATGCACAATCAGCAGGGATTTGGGGATAAAAAGAATAGCTAAAATTTGCAGG
>DAHXOZ010000259.1 GCA_027364635.1 bacterium
GTTTTCCAGCAATTACTTAAGGATGATCCGGATTTGCATTTTGCATTTTCAAAATTACTTGTGGAGCGCTTGCGTTTTCGATTTTTGCTTTCAAAAAATCTAGCCGGTAATAAACCTGAAGATAAAATATGCAGTTTGCTTGGTTATTTTAAAGAACAAAAAAAATATATCTGCTCTAAATGCAATTTAGTTCAACTTACCCGTCAGCAAATTGCGGATATGACCGGCTTACGCGTTGAAACAGTAATCCGTAGCATTCGCCATTTGCAGGAAATCGGGAAGTTGCAAATCAACAAGGGAAAGGTTTTTTATTGAAATATTTAGGAGCTTACTTCTAAATCAACCAAAGAGGTTTAGTGAGTTTCGAGGGTTTAGCGTGTTTAGAAAGTGGTTCTAAACGACCTAAACTATCTAAATAGTGTGTAAGCCGGTTTAGCAGGTTTAGAAAAAGGGTTTAGGATGTTTAGCGTTTTTAGGCAGTGATTCTAAACCAACTAAACTATCTAAACTATCTAAACCATCTAAACCCAATTCCAATTATGATTCCGGTCATAGCCTAAATTATAATTCTAATGTTACTTTGTCGCAAAAATGGATCGCTCGTTACATAAATGGTTATCAGTTTCTTTATTTAATTTGCTGTTAGTGTCTGTCTTAGGCACCCTGCTACGCTATAAAATAGCCTACTCTTTGCCGATAGTGAACCAAAAATTTTTGTTGCATGCACATTCTCACTTTGCTTTCTCCGGTTGGGTAGCCCAGGCCTTAATGGCCTTAATGGTCAAATACCTGGTTGATAAAACCAATTCGAATCAATTTGTAAAATATCGCTGGATCTTGTGGGCCAACCTTATTTCTTCCTACGGAATGCTGTTTACGTTTCCGTTTATGGGATATGCGTTACCTTCTATATTTTTTTCGTCTGTTTCTTTATTTACGGGGTATGCGTTCGCGGTTAAATACTGGCGTGATCTCAATAAGATGAATTCAAAGCCCGTAGCCAACCTGTTTTTTAAAGCTGGTTTATTCTTTAATGTTCTTTCTTCATTTGGGGTCTTCTCACTGGCATTTTTGATGGCCACAAAAAATATGAACCAGGACTTTCAACTGGCTTCACTTTATTTCTTTTTGCATTTTCAATACAACGGGTGGTTTTTATTTGCTTGCATGGGATTGCTTGCTGCCTGGGCCGAAGGATCGCTTCTTACAGTAAAGCAACTAAAAACAGTTTTTTATCTTTTCGCCGGTGCCTGTATTCCTGCTTATTTATTATCAGCCCTTTGGATTCCTATGCCGGAATGGATATATGTAATTGTGATCTTAGCCGTTCTTGCACAGCTATTGGGCTGGATAATTATCGTGAAGCCTCTTCTGAAAAATGCGTCTCTGTTAAAATCAAAAACAAGTTCCACCGTGTACACGCTTTTCTTTCTGTGCGCCATTGCCTTTACGCTCAAACTATTGCTGCAATCCGCTTCTGCTATTCCTTCATTGAGTTTTTTCACCTATGGTTTCAGGCCCATTGTTATCGGCTATTTGCATCTTGTACTCTTAGGCGTAATTTCTCTTTTTATTATTACCTACTGTATGTCGACTAGTAAATTAGTGTTCAATAAACTTAATATTACCGGTGTAAAGATCTTTGTGGCGGGCATTATTTTAAACGAAGTTTTTTTATTGGCGCAGGGAATTGCTGACCTGGTTTATGATGTGGTACCTTACATTAATGAAGCGCTTTTATTTGCCGCCATCGTTTTATTTGCCGGATTATTGTTAATGAACCTTTCCGGAAAAAGGCAGGCAACTTTAGCTTCTTCGAATGAATCGCAAGGTTGATATCACGTCCACACGACTTTGATAAAATTAGTTGCTCACACTTTGTTTTTGCTGTTATTTGGTAATTTTATCCGATGATAAAACGAACAATCCCTTCTTCCGGTGAAGAACTTCCGGTAATTGGAATAGGAACCTGGCAGGTTTTTGATGTTAACGCCGATAAATATCCGGTGGTTGAAAATGTACTGGATGTGCTCCACAACGGCGGCGGAACTTTGATTGACACTTCACCAATGTATGCAAAGGCCGAAAAAGTAATCGGTGATATTACCTCGGTCATGGAAACCGGCGATGATTTTTTTTATGCAACAAAAGTGTGGACAAACGGTGCTGAGCAAGGTATTCGGCAAATGAAGGCATCTATGGAAAAGATGCAAAGGGAAACGATAGACCTTGTGCAAATTCACAACCTGGTAGACTGGAAAACCCATTTGGTTCATTTGCGCAAATGGAAAGAAGAAGGTAAGATCCGGTACATCGGCATTACTCATTATAAAGACGAGCACCACGAAGATTTGGAACGCGTGATGAAAGCAGAAAAGCCTGATTTTGTTCAATTTAATTATTCTATTACCGATCGTCATGCAGAAAAAAGATTGCTTGATGCTGCCCGCGATTTGGGTATTGCGACGATCATTAACCGGCCTTTTGGTACCGGTAATTTATTTAGTTTGGTAAAAGGAAAACCTTTGCCGGTTTGGGCTAAGGAGAATGGAATAGACAACTGGCCGGCCTATTTTTTAAAATATATTATTGCCCATCCTGGCGTTACTTGCGTTATCCCTGCTACAGCGAATCCGGATCACGAGGCCGGTAATGTAAAAGCAGGAATCGGTCTTTTGCCTAATCAAAATTTGCAAAAGAAAATGATTGACTATTTAAAGGATCTATAATAAATTAATGGGCGCTTTTTTATTTCATTGTAGAAAGTTCTTTCAGTTTTCTCGCCTTTAAAACAGCTATCTCTTTACCGGATAACCGCACGATCTTTTGTTTGGCCATTTCATTAATCATTCTGAAAAAAGTTTCATAAGTTGTTCCGGCAAAAGAGGCGAGATCTTGTTTGGTGAGCGTAATATTTATAATCCCTTCTTTATTTTCACCAAAGTCTTTTTTCAACATCAGGAGGGTTTCTGCCACCCGTCCTTTTACGTCCATGTGGGCAAGATTGCGCATCCTTCTCTCTGCGTATTGAAGCTCATTACTATAGAACTGCATTAGCTTATAGGTGAGTTCGTTATTTACCCGCAAGGTAGTCTCAAAAAAAACGGTATCAACAAAGCATAGAGTGCTTGGTTCTAAAGCCATTGCCGACACAGGATATATACTTTCATTAGCCAATCCACGGTAACCAATGATGTCGCCCTCTTTTGCGAAATGCAATATCAACTGTTTCTGATGTCCCCACTTTCTGTAAATCTTTACTTTTCCTCTGTTGAGAAAATAAATACCTTTTACGGGCATACCTTCTTCAAAAATGGTTTCACCTTTTTTGTAAGCCAGCGTTTGTCTGTGTGAATCAATGGCTGGCAGCCAATCTTTCATACAGTTATTGCAAAAAAAACAACTTTTTAAATCGCAACCTTCCCTTATGCTTTTCATTTTGTAAAAATAAAGATTAAACTGGTTTACTCTATGGTTTTAAATGATTTTGCATCCAAATACTTTTTAAAAATATGATTTATATCATACTTTTGCCCGAAAAGAAGGATTTTATTATTTATGAAGATGTATCAAAATCATGGTAAAGCCATCCCGGTTTCCCTGTCTTTACAACCTACACTTGAAGCGGAAGATATGGCCACCTCTGCTCCGCAACATAAAAACCGGGTGTTGCTTATTTCTGCACTTTCAATTGTTGTTGCCATTTGTATAAGCTTTATTGCCAAATTCCTGGTTTATTTGATTTACCTGGTAACTAATCTTTCTTTTTATGGCAAATGGTCAA
>DAHXOZ010000025.1 GCA_027364635.1 bacterium
TCTCTTTTAAAAAGACAAGGATACCACAACCTGCGAAACGTTTTGGGTGGCTGGGATAAAATAAAAGAGCAAAAAAGTATAGAAACTGAAAAAGAAGCCAACGTGTTGAATTAACTTTTCAGGCCAGCTACTTCATACCACCTTGCGGATAGTAAACAAACAAATTAGGAGTTTTTTTGTTTTTGTATTAAATGCCACGCGCATTTTGATTTTAAAACTTTAACGGTTACTCACTGAATTAGACAACCTTAAAACAAAGCCAATCAATTTTTATCTTTCTTTGTACTCTTAATACATGGAAAGAACTCAGCAAATACGATATTTTCTTTTCAGCCAATATTTTTCTGATGGTGTCCGTATCACTTTAGAAATAATAATTCCGGCTGTTGTTTTTTCCTATTTAGGAGATCTTGAAACCGGGCTGGCAATGTCTTTGGGTGCATTGTGTGTAAGCATAAGTGATGGGCCCGGGCCGGTGGTGCATAAAAGAAACGGGATGCTCTTTTGCAATATTTTCGTTTTCATCAGTGCATTATTAACAGGCTTTCTGAATCAAAATCCCATTACCTTAGGCATTCTTATTCTATCTGCCGCCTTCATCTTTACGATGTTTTCAGTCTATGGAAACCGCGCCAATGCTATAGGATTTGCAGCTTTGTTAATCATGATTCTGCAAATGACAAAAATCATTCCCCCGGCGCAGGTTTTAAAAGAAAGTTTACTGATTTTGTCAGGAGGTATTTGGTACATGCTTTTTGCATTGCTATCGTTTCGGCTTATGCCCTATCGGCCAGGTCAGCGGGCGATTGGAGATTGTTTAAGAGAAACAGCAAAGTATTTGTTGATAAAAGCAGAGATGTATAATACTGATTCAGATTTGAAAAAACAGTATCACAAATTACTTGAGCAACAAGTGTTGGTTAACGAAAAACAAGATGATGCAAGAGAATTATTATTTAAAAATCGTGCTTTATTAAAAGAATCTACCCGCACAGGACGCTTATTAGTATTGACTTTTATTGATATCGTTGATTTGTTTGAACAAATAATGGCTACCGGTTATGATTATGAAGATATGAGGAAAAAGTATGCTGAAACCGGAATATTAAAAGAAGTATCATTCATAATAAAAAATCTTGCTGCTGAATTAAATAATATTGGCGAAGCTATTCAGTCGAATAGTGCTTACAAAAAAGAATATGATCTTGAAAAAGAATTAAATTCATTAAAGAAAAAAATTGATAAGGATGCCGGTAACAGTAACATACTGGTCCTTGAAAAAGTATTGACAAACCTTCGAAATCTGAAAGAAAAAATTGATGGTATTTTAGAATATTTCAATGAAGATATTTCTATAAAAAGAAAACTGAGAACCCGGAAAGAATATTCACGTTTTGTAACACAACAAAGTATCAGTTGGAAGGTTTTTAAAAACAACCTCACTTTTGATTCTTCCATTTTCCGGCATTCGTTACGGGTGATGATTACTTGCGGAGTTGGGTATATTATTTCAAACCTGTTGCTTCATGGCCATCACAGTTACTGGATTTTAATGACCATCATCATTATTTTGAAACCCGCTTTCAGTCTTACAAAACAAAAAAACACCGACAGACTTTTGGGAACCGTCGCAGGTGGAATTCTGGGTCTATTGCTGCTTTATTTTATCCAGGATAAAATAATCTTATTCAGTCTTCTTGTGTTTTTTATGTTGGGAACCTATACTTTTAAAACACTGAATTATATTGTAATGGTGATCTTTCTTACACCTTATATTTTAATTCTTTTTCATTTTTTAGGTCTCGGCGCTTTAAATGTTGCCGGAGAAAGGCTTTTGGATACTGCAATTGGTTCAGTGCTGGCAGCCCTGGCAAGTTATTTTTTATTCCCAATATGGGAATCATCACAATTGCAAACTTACATGGCGAATGTTTTAAAAGCTAATATTCATTACATGGAAAAATTAAGAGATCTTTTTGCAGGAAATAAAATTTCGTCGCTGGATTATAAAGTGGTTCGCAAAGAATTGTTTGTAAGCACGGCAAATCTTGCAGCGGCATTGCACCGCATGCAAAGCGAGCCAAAAAGTAAACAGCAACATAAAAATGAAATTTATGAGTTTGTAGTTTTAAACAATCTTTTATCGTCAAATGTGGCGAGCCTTACTTCTGAAATGATGCAGCAACAACCGGCTACTTTTAAGGAATTTATTAATCCCGTAGAATCTTCTATTCATAGTTTACAACAAAGCCTGCAAAAACTGGATGAAAATTATGCCGACCAAAAAAAAGAAGCTTATTTTAATCGTCCGATCGAATTTGACAAAAATCCTGCCCGGCAATGGCATTTGCAACTTGAATTTATCCGAAAATTAATTTTTGATATTGGCAAAATAACGGCCCTTATTGCCGGGTGAAATGAATCCGTGGATCCAAAATAAAAATCCTGCTTTATTATTGGTTTACTGTTGCAACTTCGCTACGCTTCCCCCACCTCCGGCAAAATAAACAGCGCTCCCCTTTTTGGCTTTACGGCAAACGTTGAAACTTTGATCGCTGATTTTTTCCCAGTTCATGCCGTTATCATTTGAAATATCAACCCCATTCAAGCCGCAGGTAATCCATTTGTCTTTAGTCAAATATTCAACGCTGCTTCTATAACCCGAAGGTGACTTTTGCGGTTGAAGCCATGTTTTTCCGCCATCTTCAGACAAAGTACAATTCCTGTTTGTTGAATCTTTTTGTAAAAAATCGCCACCCACAACCACCAAAGTTTTACTGTTTTTTACTGCAACCGAATTGGCGCCTGTCGATTCTTTGCCTTGTAAAATGGGAAGCAGTATCTTTTTATCTCTAATAAAAATGTGAGACGATAATCCTCCTGAAACAAACACAGCTTCTGATTTACTCAGTTTCCTTACATTCGTCCCGCTTGCGGCAAAGCATGCTTCACCACTATCTGCTATCGGTCTATTCTCTTCAGGAATATTCCGCCATGTTTTTCCGCCGTCAAAAGTTCTTAGTATAAAAAAACGCCCGTTTATGGGATCGCCAACCACAATGCCACTTTGCTCATTCCAAAATTCCATCGCATCTAAAAACATTCCTTTGGCCTTATTTTCATAAACCACTTTCCACGTTTCACCTCCATCGGTGGTTCTTAATATATAGGCAGGTTCGTCAACGCCCATAATAACTGCCGTCTTTTCATCAAATGCTTCAATATCCCTGAAATCAGTTTTTTCGAAACCTTTTATTTTAATCCATTTCCATTTTTTTCCTCCATCAACACTTCTTCCAACGGTGCCATTGCTTCCGCTTACCCAAAGCACCTTATTATTTACAACACTCAATCCACGAAAAGAAGATTGAATACTATCGGCGCAAATTTCTATTTTTTGACAAAAAATATATTGGAATGACATGCAAAGAGAGAATACGAGAAATATTTTCTTCACAGAATTGAGTTTGCTGTTATGTATTGTGTTAAGATATTAAAAGAGAAAGGTAATTAAATCCACCGTTAGTTTTGCCAGGTAATTAAATTACCCTCAGGAATGTAAGAGGCTGCGGGGAAAATTTAAATAGATAATATTCTTCTGAAAAGATTTTTCTTTTTATGAGGACCGTCATAGTCTTCACCATCATTTTTAGCCACAAAGTTAGTAATGCCATACTGTAGAGCTGTTCCAAGTGCTTTTTTTACAAAACCTGCAGATTTACTTACGATCAGTTTACGTGAAAAATATCCGGCACCAAGCCCGAGGGCCACCTTCAATAAATTATGTTTTAAATCAGTAGACTCCTGAACTTCGCGAATAGTATTTTTTAAAATATTTTTGGGCTTCAGGTCATCAGCCAGAGCATGAAAGCTTTCTTTCAAATCTTCTTCCATTAAGGCTTTTTTCCTCTCCAACCTTTTAATGGCGATCTTAAGATCAGTAGTATTTGCAATACTTTCCAATTTTGCGTCGGCGAATTCATCTCCCATCTCCTGAAATTTAATCTATTAATTCTTTTATCAACTTGTTAGTTATTGGTACTTTTAAAATTTTCTTTCTGCCGGCATATAAAGCAAGTCCGATGATAATATAAAGTGCACCCATGATAAAAAAACCCCAATATGCATTGCCTAGCCAAACTCCTATAAGTAGTGCAAATCCTGCACTTATACATATTAATACCAAAAATAAAAGCACTATTAAAAAAATTGAAACAATTAAAGTGGAAGTAAATCCAGAAACCTTATCGATAGCTTTTAATTTCAGTAAATCAACAGTCGTTTCTCCATAATCCTTCAATTTATAAAACAGGTCTTCTACAGCAGTAGGGTCATTTTCCATGTTCCTTTATTTTATCACCGGACAAATTGCCTTTTAAAACAAGTTAAAAATAAACCTTTTTTATGAGTTGACCGGGTTAGGATTTCTAACGTCATTTCTCATTGCATTTGCTTTTTCTTTTGCCTGGTTTACCATATCTTTTCCAACATCTTTACCTTCAGAAACAAGATCAGATAATTTTTTCTTTGCTGTATCATACTTTTCTGAAACAGTATCTGAAATATCATTGTATGTATCCTTTACTGTCCCTGCAAAGTCTGATCCTTTTTCAGCTATTTTACGTCTTGTTTCTGTGCCTTTATCCGGTGCGAATAAAATGCCCAAAAGAGCACCTGCCGCGGCCCCAGCTAATATGCTTGCTAATACTTTTCCTGCGCCCATAGTTTTTAAGTTTTAATTATTATAAAAATGATTTTGAATTATAAAGATAAAATATATTGCCAAGAAAAAAGACATAAATAAATTTCCGGCCAAACTCTTTCCAGGTAAAGCTTTCAGTAAAAATTAAAAAAACTGAAAAATTAAAAGAATTTTATTTAGCTGAGTATTTTTTTGCCCACAATGAGGAAGATTTTTGGGATTTTAAAGTCCCTTCATTTCTACAACAAAAAACGCCTTCTTTTTTTTAATTTTTTCTACAACTTTTATGAGGCTTTTACCCCATTTATTACTATCTTGAAAACAGGTATTTGGGTTGGCGGAATTATAATTGTTATAATACTGGTAATTATTTTCGGGCTCACAAAAAATTTACAAAATAAGCGCTACCCTTTGTATATTTAAATAACTCAAAGAAGCACATGTTTAAAAAGATTTTTAATAAAATTACTAACCGACCCCGAATTGGTTTCTTTTCTGCCATCTTTCTTTTATTTCTTTCCTACATTCTTACTTTTATTTCTACAAGAAAAGTGGATATTCAGGATTTTTGGATGAATCATACCAATGAAGTGATCCACAACCTGGATAATATTTTAGGCTTCATCAGCAATGGCGAATCTTCCTTCAGAGGTTACCTTCTTACAAATGACACTGCCCTGCTGGTAAAATATAATGAAAGCAAGCGAAAGACTGACAGCACTTTTTCAAAGCTAAAAATGCTTACTCTTCAAAATGATAGTCAGCAAAAAAATCTCGATACGCTACACAACCTTATCGAGGCTAAATATAGCTGGATTGAAAATGTCATTTCTAATCCGCTATCAGGTCAAAATATTTCGACGTTCGATCTAAATGGAAGTGAAGTAGGCATTGCGAATTCTATGGCAATAGATGCATTGATTGCTAAAATGAAAAGAGAAGAAATCGATTTAAGAAATGATTGGTCCAACAAAATTTCGCGATACTCGGGGATTATACAAGTACTAAATGTGCTTTCAATTGTAATTGCTCTTTTACTTACCATTTATTCACTGGTGGTGTACAATAAAGAAAATAAAGAAAAAAACATTGCTTCTAAAAAAGCAGAAGAATATAAAGAAGAACTTCAGGAAAGAGTGAATCAACTGGCTAAACTGAATACAGAATTAATCGAATTAAGACGTCTTGAAAAATATGTGGTAACGGGAAGAATTGCCCGTGTAATGGCGCATGAAGTAAGAAACCCGTTAACAAATATCAACCTCGCATGTGAACAATTACGCGCCGAAGTAGGAACGGAGGATTCAGAGATATTCTTTACTATGATCAATCGCAATTCAAAACGCATTAACCAACTCGTATCTGATCTGCTGGCCGCAACGAGGGCTGAGCTTAGTTTTTCTGAGGCATCAATCAATGACATCCTTGATGCCAGCTTGGAATTGGCTCTTGACA
Source organism: bacterium (assembly GCA_027364635.1). GTDB lineage: Bacteria > Bacteroidota > Bacteroidia > Chitinophagales > Chitinophagaceae > Ginsengibacter. Next base: position 6,158 of record DAHXOZ010000025.1, read on the forward strand.
GAATTCAATTGAACCAGATAAAAGTGATAAAAAATTATGATAAAAATATTTGTAAACTACCTGTTGATATAGAGAAAATAAAAATTGCTTTTTTAAATATTATCGTAAATGCGGTCGAAGCCATGGATGAAAATGGGATTTTAGAAATTTCAACCGAAAATCGCGATGGAAAATGTGTGGTAAAAATTTCAGACAATGGAAAAGGGATGAAAAAAGCAGAAGTGGATCGCTTATTTGAACCTTATTTTACTACGAAAGAAAAAGGAACAGGGCTTGGCCTTGCGAATTCTCAAAGCATCATTATCGGCCACAAAGGGAGCATAACTGCCGAAAGTGAATTCGGAAAAGGAACTTCATTTATTATAACTTTCCCTTTCGGAGAAAATTAAATGCGTTTTTTTAAGATAAGTTGCAAAAAAAAACCTCACATGAAAATGAGGTTTTTTTGTTGTGATTTTATAAACTTAAAATCAAAGGTTTTGAATCCAATTGATAACTTCGTCCTTGGTTTTACCTAATTTTTTTTCAAGTTTTCCTACAAATTCATCATCCTTACCTTGTTCACGCTTCAGATCATCATCTGTAAGATTTCCATATTCCTGTTTCATTTTTCCTTTCAGTTCATTCCAGTTCCCGTTTAATTTTAATTTCCAGTCTTCCATAATACTATGTTTTTTATTGTTAAAAAATTAAGCCGATCTGATCACTCTTAAAAGAATTGCTATTATAGCAATTACAAGTAAAATATGAATCAGTCCGCCTGTGTAAAATCCTCCCAAAAAACTGATGGCCCAGATAATGATAAGAACCACCGCGATGACATACAATAAATTTCCCATGATTGTAATTTTTAGATTTAAAATGTTTGATATAGAAAAGTTTCCAGTAAACCAATAAAATATTTAGATTTTTGTTTTGAACTTTTCAAAATGAAATCTATGCCCGATCTATGCCCGTCGGATAACACCCATGATAATGGCAATTACAGCGATAACCAATAAGAGGTGAATTAACCCGGCTGTAATATGGTATACCAAAAAAGAGAGTGCCCAAATAATTATAAGAATTACCGCGATGATATATAACAGGCTTTTCATTTTTGGGATTTAAAAAAATTAAAATTTATTTACATCTTTAAGATATACATAACCTTGCCAAATACAATTAGAGGAAGAAATAAGCTCAATCATAGTTATAAACCACTAAAAACAGATTGTTTATAAATTGAATAAAATATTATGCTTGTGGAAATACCTCTACGAAATGAGCATTTTAATATCTAAACCGCTTTTTGTAAACTCTCAATAGACGTGATTGGCAATAATCCTGAATTTTGGGTTTTTAATTGCTCCTTACTTAGCGCAAATGCTCCTTTTTAAACCTTCCAAATTCTTTTGCAGTAACTTTATTTCATTAGAGTTAAAATTCTTTTTACATGCCTTTGAAAAAAAATTTATCTTCTTTCCTTTTGGTTCTTAAAGAAGTTTCCAGAGAATTTTCTGCCGATAATATACTTAAATACAGCGCCTCACTTGCCTATTATACTGTATTTTCAATAGCTCCTTTATTAGTTGTTCTCACTACATTATTTGGTTTTTTGTTTGGCAAAGAGGCAATGCAGGGAAGAGTTTACGAACAATTAAACAACCTGGTGGGCAGCAAAGCCGCTATTGAAATACAGGATATCATCAAGAATATACATTTAAGCAAGAATAGTTTTTTTGCTACTGTATTAAGTCTCATTATTTTATTGATAGCCGCTACAAGCATTTTTGGCGAAATACAAGATTCTATAAATAAAATATGGGGTTTAAAGATCAAAAAACACAAAGTATGGTGGAAATTAATCCTCACGAGACTATTATCATTTTCTTTGATACTAAGTATGGGACTGGTAATGATTGTGTCGATTTTACTTAATGCAATTGTAGCTGCTTTTGGAAAATTGGTAGGAAAACTTATAGCTGGTTACAGCCTGTATTTTATCCAGGTTTCGGAAGCCATTCTTTCCTTCCTGGTAGTTACCTTTTTATTTGCTTTTATTTTTAAGGTTTTACCCGATGCAAAAATTCGCTGGAAAGACGTTTTATTCGGCGGTTTTATTACTGCCATCTTTTTTACCATTGGAAAATTGGGAATTAATTTTTATATTCAAAAGAGTAATATAACTTCACTTTATGGGGCGGCAGGCTCCATTATAATCCTGATGATTTGGGTGTATTACAGTTCAATTATTTTATATCTCGGAGCAGAATTCACAAAGGTATTCACCAAATTATATGGCAAAAATATTTTGCCAAACGATTATGCCGATTGGATTAGAATAGAAAAAAAGACCGTGTCTTCGCCTGAATTAAAAAACAAAGATTTAAGTTAACTTTGAAGCCCCTAATGCTTATTTAAAACTTATGAATAATAAAATACTGATTATTGATGACGACTTCGACATGTGCACCCTGTTGAGCCGGTTCCTGAATAAAAAAGGGTACAGCACAGAAGTGGCGCATAATGCATCGAAAGGCCTGGCAAAATTTAATGAGTTTCATTTTGATATAGTGCTTTGTGATTTTCGTCTTGGAGATAAAGATGGGAAAGATGTTTTAATGAAGATCAAAGAAACAAAACCAAAAACCATTGTAATAATTATCACTGGTTATTCAGATATTAAAACAGCAGTAGATGTTATCAAACTAGGTGCTTTCGATTATATCACCAAGCCTCTTATTCCCGATGAAGTAATTAATGTGATCGAGAAAGCATTGGCAGCGCCTGTTTCAGCCGAAGCCTCTCAGGCACAAAAACCATCCGGCCAATCTTCTGTGAAGAAAAAAATATATGAGCTTTCGCCCAACAATGAATATTTAATTGGCCAGGACACTGAGACAGCAAAAATTTACCGCCAAATAGAAATGGTAGCGCCTACTAATTACAGCGTTATTTTATATGGAGAAAGCGGAACCGGTAAAGAGGTAATTGCAAAAACAATTCACGAAGCAAGTAAACGAAAAGGGAAACCTTTTATCGCGATGGATTGCGGCACACTTTCAAAAGAATTATCCGGAAGTGAGCTTTTTGGCCACGTAAAAGGGGCTTTTACAGGTGCTGTCACCGACAAAGAAGGCCATTTTGAAATTGCAAACGGAGGCACCTTATTCCTGGATGAGGTTTCTAATTTGCCCAAAGATGTGCAGGCTTCGTTGCTACGTGTAATACAGGAAAGAAAATATAAAAGAGTAGGCGGAACTAAAGAAATGGATGTGGATGTAAGAATTATAGTTGCCTCTAATGAAAACCTGCAGGAGGCTTACCAGAAAGGAAAATTCCGTGAGGATCTTTATCACAGATTCAATGAGTTTTCAATCAACCTTCCGCCTTTAAGAAACAGGAAAGGTGATATTCCGCTTTTCGCTCAATTTTTCCTTGATAAAACGAATGAGGAACTGCAAAAAAATATAGAAGGCTATGAGGAAGATGTAGAAGAAATGTTTTTAAATTATGCCTGGCCGGGCAACCTCAGAGAATTCAGAAATGTAGTTCGTCGTTCTGTTTTGCTTACGCCGTCAGGGAAAATAAACTCGAAAGTTTTGCCTTGGGAAATCACTCAATCTACAATGCAACCCGAACTTCATGTAACTGGAACTCAGGATAGTTCTGTTTCCAAAAATACAGGGTTAAAAGAAGTTGATCTGAAAGATGCTGCCGCAAAAGCAGAATACGAAACCATCATGAACGTATTAAAAGAAGTAAATTTCAACAAAACAAAAGCTGCAGAAATTCTTAAGATAGACCGTAAAACTTTGTACAATAAAATAAAGATTTACGAATCGTTGTAAATTTTCCAATTACAATAAAAATCCGGATAATTTGTCCGTTTACTGTTTAAGAAGAATAAATATTACTAATTGCTTCTTTATTTTTTTCCATGATCACCTTGCGTCTTAAACTAAGTTTTGGGGTTAGTTCCCCGCTTTCTGTTGTCCAGTCGTTTGGAAGCAGTTCAAATTTCTTAACCTGTTCTACATGATTAAAAAATTTATGATACCGCTCTATTTCTTTTTGATATAGTTCTTTTACCTGTGGGTTGGCAATTGTTTTTTTATTATCACTACAATCGATATCATGCTCTTTGCACCAGATTTTCAAATTAACAAATGCAGGAATTATTAAAGCTCCAACAAATTTTTCACCGGCGCCTACCACCATTATATTTTCTATAAACCTCGATTCCTTCAATTTATTTTCAATTGCTATGGGAGCCACATATTTTCCACCACTCGTTTTAAAAATCTCCTTCTTGCGATCGGTAATTTTTAAAAACTCACCCACCATTACCCCAATGTCTCCGGTCTTAAACCAACCATCTTCTATACATTCCGCAGTCCATTCCGGATGCTTATAATATCCCATCATTACATTTGGCCCTTTGCATAATATCTCTCCATCAGCAGAAAATTTTACCTGCACATTATCAAGTAGCGGACCGACAGTTCCAAACATCCGGCCCTTTTCCTCAAAACGATTCACACTTATTACAGGCGAAGTTTCTGTAAGGCCATAGCCTTCCATTATAGGGATTTTAGCTGCGGTAAAAATTCGTAAAAGCCTTAATTGGCAGGCAGCGCCACCACTTATAATGCAAACTATATTGTTTCCAAGCGCTTCACGCCATTTATTAAAAATCAATTTATTGGCCAGTGATAATTGAAGGTTATAGAAAAATCCCATGTTTTTATTTACATCAAATTTTAACCCGAGGCGATGGGCCCAAAAAAATAAGCTCCTTTTAATTCCCTTTAATTCACTACCTTTTTCCATGATTTTTTCATATACTTTTTCTAACAAACGGGGAACAGTTGCAAATAAATCCGGCTGTACTTCTTTCAGGTTTTTAGGAATGGTTTCAATATTCTCTGCAAAAAAAATACTTGTGCCTTTAAACAAATAAAGAAAGCTGATCATTCGCTCAAAAATATGATTGAGAGGTAAGAAACTCAGTGCTTTCATGTTTTCGCCCGGTGGAAAACAAGGAATACTATCTACTACATTACTTAAAATATTTTTATGCGATAGCATTACTCCTTTTGGAGTTCCGGTTGTACCTGAAGTATAAATTATAGTAACCAGATCTTCAGTTTTTATTCTATCTGAAATACCTTTTATTTCGCCTAAGATATTTTCGGTAAGAGGCAACAAAATATCTTTCCAATGTTTTTTTCCGTCAATTTTTTCAAATGAAATAATTTCTTTAAGATTTGGAAGATTGGCTTTAACCCGGTTTGCTTTTTCAAATAAGTCCTGATCGTTTACAAAAATCAACTTTACGTTTGCATCTTTTAAAATAAATTCCAGTTCAATATCGCTTATCGTTGGATAAACAGGAACCAGCACCCCTCCTACTCTTTGTACAGCCAGGTCGAGCATTACCCATTCCGGGCGATTTCTTGAAATAACAGCCACTTTATCTCTCCCTTCAATAGAAAAATCTCCCGGGCCGATACCTGAATACATCAGTCCTGAACCCAGTTTGTTAACAATTTCAGCAACTTCAACTGTGGTATATTCTTTCCATTGCCCGTTCTCCTTTCCTGCCAGCATCGTGCGGTTAGGCGCATTTTTTAACTGCGTCTCAATACAATCAAAAAGTCGTGTGGCTGTCATTATGTGCTCATTAATTTTTATTCTAAAACCATTGCTCCGCTAAGAAGATGACCTCAATTAATTTCTAAATTAAACAAATAAATAAATATATGAGCAAACAATTGATGTACGGTACTTTAAGAAATCAATGATAGTATTGCCCTTTAGGTATTTTAAAAATAATACCCGCTTTAAATTTTTTGAAATTGTCCGCTTCATCAGAATGGTTGCTTGTCCAGTTTTGATAAGCAGCCAGGTTTTGTGAGGCACCAAAAATCCATTGGTTATAGGCAGGAAATAAACCTTCTTCCAGAAATTGCTCCTGTAAATCAAAAAGCCTGAATGGATATTTTTGTGCATAATTTTTCTCCCAATCAAGGATAAACCTTGTCCTGATCATGGTAAGTGTTTCGGGATTGATACCACGTATTACCACATCATTTTGTTTATTCATGCAGGTTAAAAAAGCTATTTCAAAAGCACTTTTATCTTTTGCATTCGCAAGAAGATCCGGATCAGCAAAAAGTTTTTTATATCCATCCAGTAAAATATCTTTTATTTCTGCTGTACGGGAAGTGAAAGACTCTATATTAATAAAAATTTCTCCGTATAGAAGGCACCAGATATAATTTTTTTTGTAGTAATAATATTTGCAGGCGTTATAATAATTAAAGCCAAAGGAAGGATCCATTTCAATTCCTTTTTCCCATTCTTTTATGGCTTCGGGATCACGATTTTTAAAAAGTAATTCACCATAATCATTGTACAAACCTCCACTGTTAGGAAATTTTTTTAGCGCGTCTTTGTAGTTTTTATCAGCTTCCTTTTCCTGGCCAAGTCTTCGGTAAATAGTTCCGGCTAGCTGGTAAGCCTGGTCATCAGCATTATTATTATCCAAAAAAGGTTTAATAACGTTTAAAGCCTTTTGGTCTTCCTTTTGAAGAAAATAACTTAATGAAAGATCTTTAGCGATATCAAGATTTTTAGGATCTTGTTGCAAGGCCCGGGTTAATATGAGCGTTGCATTTCCATAATCTCCCTGTTGCATAAATGCTTTTGCATTTTCATGTAGTTGTTCAGCATCCTCCTGTTGCGCGGATACACTTACGGCAAGGCTACAGAAAATTATGGCAAATAAAATCTTTTTCATCGGGTAAAGATAAAATACTTTGGCACCGGAAATCTTTATAAAAACAAAAAATTATGTAACACGGTAAAAATAAATAACCGCTTTATCAGCAAATTTATCAGGAAGAGATAAGATGAGTTAAAAGCCCGTCTCTTAACTTTGGTTCAAACCAGGTGCTTTTAGGCGGCATAATATTGTTGGTATCTGCAATGTCAAATAATTGTTCAATAGTTACCGGATAAAGACTAAACGCCACTTTCCATTCTTCACTGTTTACTCTTTCTTCCAATTCGCCAAGCCCTCTTATTCCGCCTATGAAATCAATTCTTGTATCAGTACGCTGGTCTTTTATACCAAGTACAGGTTCCAGCAAATTATTTTGCAAAATGGTAATGTCAAGGATCCCGATCGGATCGGTTGAATAAGTTCCTTCCAATGCTGCCAGCATATACCATTGCCCATTCATATACATTCCAAATTCATGTGGTTGATGAGGAGCAAATGCTTTTGATACTTTAGAAACAGAAAAACTTTTGGTTATTTTTTCAAGGAAATCTTCTTCTGAAAAGCCATTCAAATCTTTAACCACCCTGTTATAATCCATAATATGCAATTGTGAAGCAGGGAATAAAGTAGAAAGAAAATGACCGGCTTCTTCATTATCTGCGAAAATATATTTCACTTTTGCTGCTGAAGCTACGCGGTGATGGCCATCAGCAATGTAGGTGTAATCAACTTCAGTTTTAAAGATCTCTGTTATCCTGTCGATTGTTTTTTCGTCACTGATAACCCAAATGCTATGCTGAATTCCATCTTCAGCCGTAAAATTATAAACGGGGCTTTTGGCGGTTTTCCACTTCTCCATGATGTCATTCACTTCATCAACATCCCTGAAAGCCAAAAAAACATTACCTGTTTGCGCGCCGGTAGTTTTAATATGATTAATTCGATCCTGCTCTTTTTCAGGCCGCGTTAACTCATGCTTTTTAATCAATCCTTCTTCATAATCTGCCACAGAACTACAACAAACCAAACCCGTTTGAGTCTTGTCATTCATCGTCAATTGGTAAATGTAATAGCAAGGTTTGCTTTCGCTGAAAAGAATAGGGCGACTGATAAAGGCGTCCAGGTTTTCTTTGGCTTTATCATACACTTGCTGGCTATGAACATCCGTATTGGCAGGAAGGTCAATCTCGCTCCTGGTAATATGAAGGAAAGAATATGGATTACCTTCCGCTTCTACTTTTGCTTCTTTGGTAGTCAAAACATCATACGGCCTTGAAGCAACTTGTTTTGCGAATTGAGGTTCGGGTCTTAATGCTTTAAAAGGAGAAATAGATATCATGTTTTATTTTAATCTTCGCCCGGAGACGCATTCAGTTTTTGTAAGGGCTGCAAATATAATTCAATCGACCAATATTTTCCTGGTTTTCCAAACCGCACTTATTCACACTATATTCCTTTTTCAAATTCTTCCATTTTCTCAACCAGGTATTTAACACTGCTCAAAGGCAACGCATTGTATAATGAAGCCCTGAAACCACCTACTGAACGATGTCCTTTTATTCCGTAGATATTGTTTTGTTTTGCAAAATCAAGAAATGCCTTTTCCTGTTGAGCGTCGTCCATAACAAAGCAAACATTCATCTTACTGCGATCTTCTTTAACCACAGTTCCTTTAAAAATTTTGCTGTTATCGATTGCATTATACAGTAAAGAAGCTTTTTCATTATTTATTTTTTCCATCGCATCCACTCCCCCGTTTTCCTTTAGCCAGCGAAGTGTAAGCATGGAAACATACACCGCAAATACCGGTGGTGTATTCAACATACTTTTTGACTGGATATGATTTTGGTAATCCATGATGGCAGGAATAGCACGCTTTACTTTTCCAAGAATTTGTTTGTTTACTACAACCAGCGTTGCCCCGGCCGCACCCATGTTTTTTTGTGCGCCGGCAAATATCAGATCAAAGGAATTAAAATCAAGTTTCCTGCTCAAAATATCGCTTGACATATCTGCAATTAAAGGCATGCTAACTTTTGGAATATGCTGCCACTGTGTACCGTAAATAGTGTTATTGGTAGTAATATGAAAATATTTAGACTCGTTGGAAACCGCAAAATCCTTTGGAATAAAATTGTAATTCTTTTCTTTTGAACTACACACGACATCTACATTTCCAAAAAGTTTGGCTTCCTTTATCGCTTTACTGCTCCATACGCCGGTATCAGCATAAGATGCAGTTTCATTTTCATTCAACAAATTCATCGGCACCTGCATAAACTGAACCGTTGCGCCGCCATGCAAAAACAAAACTTCATGATCATCATCTAATTGCATTAATTCTTTTACCAGTGAAATGGCTTCATCCATTACCGACTCAAAAAGTGGAGTACGATGACCTATTTCTAAAATGGATAACCCACTCCCGTTAAAATTAATAATCGCTTCAGAAGCTTGTTGTAAAACACTTTGGGGAAGAATAGAAGGGCCTGCATTGAAATTGTGAATCATAGATAAGGGTTGAAATAGTTTTATTGTTTTATTGTTTTATTGTTTTATTGTTTAAAGAATAATCTTTTTAAATAAACCGGATTGCAAATTTGAAATAAAAAAAATAGAAATCACGATTTTTTGTTTGTTTACTATTCAGCGTTAAGTCATTCATGTTTTCTTACCTCGATTGCTTTACTGTTTTTCCAATCTTCATTTAATTTTTCAAATTCTTTCAGGTCTTTTTCAGAAAACGATTGTTTTGCTAAACCTGAAAGATCCGGCTGGCCTGCATTTACCCACGCAGTAAACCAAAAAGAGGCAACCGCAAAAATAGATTGCCGCATTCTACGTTCCACCATTCCATTCAGCATTTTATCGTAAGCGATCGTATAGGAAGAAGAATACTGTTTGATCAAAATGTTGTTTCTTTTTTCAAAGGCATATTTTTTATCCGAAGGAAACTTAAGTGATAATTCTTTTTCGAATTGCAAAACTGAATCAGTAGCTTTTGCGCTTTCTAAAACACGCTGCCAGATAAACCCGGAAGGATCTTTAATGTATTCCGCCTTACCAATAAAGAAATCAAACTTTTTATCTGCCAGCAATTCAGGTATTCGGCTTTCCCAAAAGGCATGAATTCCTTTTTGTCCCGTTAGTTGTCCATCGTAATTTTGGGAAGTATGTAACGGAACATGAGCGTCGGCAATGTAATGGCCAATTTCCGCGCTGTTCTTTAAAATAGAAGAAAAGTTTTTTTCTCTAAAAGCTTTTGTAAGCCGGCCAAGCATTACCTGAATATGCCACGGAACAATTCCATAAGCCTCCAAAGAATCTTCTCCAAATTTTTCAACTGCATCTTTCCATCTGCGCGGCAATTCACTGTAAGGATATTCACCATAGTGGTCGATATCAATATAATGTCGTGCACCTTCTGCTGCTATTGAATATCTTCTTTTATCAGGATCAGTTGCATGTTCTGAAATAAAATCGATGTGAGGTTTATAAAACAAAATCATTTGCGGAGGCAATAAAAAAACCGCATAATAATTAATCTTTTGATGCGCATAAAAACCCCAGCAAAAGCATTGAAAAGAAACCCCAAATAAGAAGATTAAAAGAATAACTTTTTTCAAACAAACGCTATTTAATTGATCACAGAATTATCCAAAGGATCTCCTACGGTTTCCGAAATCGTTTGGGTAACCCCTCCGCTAACTGCAAATTTCATAGATTGAGCAGCACTAATAGAAGTTATCGGCCTAACCCTTTCCTTGGGAATAATATATACATTTCCAGCCACTGAATAGGCCATTGGCAAATAAACAGCTACATAATTTTCCATACCAAAAATACTCATGTCTTCCTGGGTAATAAAACCGACGCGCCAGACGTCAGTATCATCTACACAAGCTAAAACATTATGGGTAAATTTCTTTTTGTTGCCGGCAAATGCCTCAAAAAAATCTCTTACAAATGAATACAAAAGCTTAATTCCGGGAGTCTTCTCCAAAAACTTATTTAAAACTGATAATATCCTTTCCATTACAAAAAAGGAACTTATATAACCAACAAAAAGAATAAAGCCGATAATAATAACAAACCCAAGACCGGGAATATTTATCGCCGGCCTGAGTATGTTATCGATCTTGTCAAAAACTATATAAATAAAATAAATAGTGATAGAAACCGGGCCAAGGATCAATAAACCCTGCAAAAAATACTGAATAACTTTTTGGTAATTGCTCGACTTTTTCATAATAAAAAATAATTGAGCTTTCAAAGGTAAGTGATGTACCGTTTATCCTTGAATTTTACAATTTATAAAAATAAATTACCGGGAAACTATTGTAACTAAATAAGTTTCCATAGTTTTGCACCCCAATGGAATTAAAAGACAGAATAAAAGAAAAAGCAGATGAACTCTACCGGCGTTACGGAGTTAAATCGGTAACAATGGATGAGATCGCATCGCAACTCGGTGTTTCCAAAAAAACCATCTATCATTCTTTCAAAGACAAGAATGAATTGGTGGATGCAGTAGTTGATGAAATGCTCGAGTATAATAAAGTTTGTTGCCAGGACAGCCGTAATAAGGCTGTAAATGCAGTCCAGGAAGTCTTTTTAGGGATGGAAAGCATCCAGGAAATGCTTGACAATATGAATCCTTCCATCATATTCGATATAGAAAGAGGGCATCCGCAAGCTTTTAAAAAGTTTAAAGAATTCAAATACAATTTCCTATACGAGTTAATGAAAAATAACGTAGAAAGGGGGAAAAAAGAAGGTCTGTACCGGCCTGAGGTAAATGCAGAACTAATCTGCAAGGTGAGGATAGAAACAATAATGCTCGCCTTTAATGAAGAGATTTTCCCAAAGCATCAATATTCACTCGTTTATATCCAACAGCAGCTACTTGAATTTTTTCTTTATGCAATGGTAACTCCGAAAGGCTATAAATTAATTACAAAATATCAAAAAGAAAGTGCCGGTAATAACCGGGTAAAAAAATAAGTACCAATGAAAATAAAGATCAGAAAATTGATTTTAGCTTCAGTTTTAAGCACAGTTTGTTTTGCAACAAATGCTCAGCAGAATAGTGCAACACCAAAAATACATTCATTTACAGCGCAGGAAGCTGTTGATTACGCCTTGCAAAACGCAGTGCAGGTAAAAAATGCATTGATTGATATCAGGCTTCAATATCAGCAAAATAAACAAATTACAGCGGCGGCTTTACCGCACCTAAATGGAAATGTCGGGCTTACAGACTATCTTTCTATTCCGACCACACTGATTCCGGCTGAATTTACCGGTGGCCCTCCGGGCACTTATTTCCCTGTGAAGTTTGGCACCAAATACAGTGCAAATTATGGCGCAAACCTTCAACAAATACTATTTGACGGGCAGGTTTTTGTTGGCCTGCAGGCACGAAGTGCTGCCATAAAAAGCGCTGAACTTGCCGCTGATATTACCAAAGAGCAAATCAAAGCAAATGTTTATAAAGTATACTACCAACTGGTGGTTGGCCAAAGACAAATAGGTACGCTGGATGCAAACATTGCCAATTACGAAAAATTACTTCACGATACCAAAGTAATTTACCAAAATGGTTTTGCAGAAAAACTGGACGTTGATAAAGTGCAGGTACAGTTGATCAATCTGCAAACTCAAAAGTTAAAAGCTCAAAACCAGATTGACGCAGGAAAAGAAGGATTGAAACTTTTGATGAATATTCCTGAAAAAGATTCCCTGGTACTCACCGATACCCTATCTGACCAGGAACTCAAATCAGGAATTCTTGATAACAATTACAATTATGAAGACCGTAAAGAATATCAACAGTTGCAGACTGCCATTGAATTGGGAAAATACAATGTAAAACGGTACCAACTGAGTAAAATTCCCACTTTGACTTTTTCAGCCAACATCAGCCAAAATGCACAACGAACTTCTTTCAACTTTTTTAAAAACAGTGAGAAGTGGTTCACTTCATCGTTCATCAGTTTCAGTTTGTCAATTCCGCTGTTTGACGGAGGAGAAAGGAATGCCAACATCGCTTCGGCCAGATTGAACCTCATGAAACTCAACAATAATGTTGACCAATTAAAAGAATCAATTGACAATGATGTAACCCAGTCAAGAATCAATATGAAATCAGCATTACTAACCATGGATGCACAGAAAAAAAACATTGATCTTGCCCAACAGGTTTATAATTCAACCAAATTAAAATATGAACAAGGCGTCGGCAGCAACCAGGAAATATCAACCGCACAGGCCGATTTGGTAACAGCTCAAAACAATTATTACAGCTCGTTATACGACGCGATTATAGCAAAAATTGATTTCCTGAAAGCTGCAGGAAAACTTTAAATAAAAAAGAATAATAAGTACCAAATAATTAAAAATGAAAAAGATAACAACGATCGGTTTAATCATACTATCGGTTTCTATTATTTCTTCTTGTGCAAACCAGAATAACCAACAAGCAGAACTAAAAAAGAAAAAGGCGGAATTGGAGAAATTGAAAACTCAAAAGGAAGATATCGATACAAAAATTACTGATCTGCAAAAACAAATCAGCATTTTGGATACAGGTTCAACCATTGCCGCCAAACCCAAACTGGTTGCCTTACATTCTATACAAAAAGTTGATTTTAAACACTACCTGGAATTACAAGGAAGCGTAGACTCCAAAAATATATCGTACATAACTCCAAGTGGTCAACCGGGGCAGATAAAAGCAATTTATGTAAAACAGGGGGATAAAGTTCACAAAGGACAATTGATCTTAAAATTGGATGATGCTGTGGCTCAGCAAAATGTAGCTGCTATCAAACAACAAATGGGAGGTGTAAAAGCACAGCTTGACCTGGCGCAGTCTGTTTACGAAAGGCAAAAAAATCTTTGGGATCAGCATATTGGAACCGAAGTTCAGTTACTACAAGCGAAGACAAATGTTGAAACCTTACAGAACCAGCTAAAGTCTATTGAGGCGCAGGTTAAAACCGCCCAGGAACAGTCCAATCAAAGTAATGTTTACAGCAATGTAAATGGAACTGTTGATGATATCACCGCTCATGTTGGAGAGACTTTCAATGGCAATCCTCTCACAGGTGGCTACATAAGAATTGTAAATGAAACTGATTTAAAAATTACGGTAACAGTTCCTGAAAACTATCTCGGTAATATACATGAAGGTTCGCAGGTAATTGTTAACATGCCGGATATCAATCAAACGTTCAACAGTACCATTTCATTTATTAGCCAGGCAATTGGAAATACCACGCGCGGTGTTACTGCTGAAATAAGAGTACCAAAGGGAACTCAACTGCGTCCTAATCAAATTGCAGAAGTAAAAATTCTTGATTACAGCGCTCCCAATTCGATAGCAATTCCTTTAAATACCGTACAAACCGGCGAAGATGGAAAATATGTATTGCTGGCAGCAAAAGAAGCCAACCAAATGGTAGCTAAAAAAAGAAAGGTAACTATCGGGCAATTAAATGGAGATAGTATTGAGGTACAACAAGGTTTACAACCCGGTGATGAATTGATAACTGAAGGTTTCCAGGGTTTATTTGACGGTGAGCCCATCTTCACCAACAGTAAACAAACAAATATGCAATAAAATGCTTTTGATAAAAAGCACAATTAAATAAGTATGAGCTTAGCTGAAAATTTTAAGGAAAAGTATAAAGAATTTAAGCCTACAAGTTGGGCCATTAAAAATAAGACGTCAGTCTATCTGCTGATACTTTTTGTATCAATGATGGGGGTTTACCAGTTTGTTACTTTACCAAAAGAACAATTTCCTGACATTGTAATTCCGACGGTGGTTGTTCAAACAATCTATGCGGGAAACTCTCCAAAGGATATTGAAAATCTCGTTACCAAGCCCATTGAAAAACAATTAAAAGGCATTACCGGCGCGAAGATCAATAAGATCACCAGCACCTCGATGCAGGACTATTCTATTATCACCGTTGAATTTGAAACAAGCGTAAAACCAGAAGTAGGTCTGCAGAAAACCAAAGATGCAGTAGATAAAGCAAAACCGGATTTACCTACCGATCTTACGCAAGAACCGAGCGTACAGGCATTTGACATCAGCGAAATGCCTATCATGTATGTAAACCTTAGCGGCGATTACGACATGATGAGCCTGAAAAAATTTGCTGATGATGCGAAAGACAAACTCGAAGAAATTCCGGAAATAACCCGTGTGGATATTGTCGGTGCTCCTGAAAGAGAGTTCCAGGTAAACGTGGACAATTACAAAATGCAAAGCGCCGGCGTAACTTTTGATGATATTGACAATGCCATTCAAAGAGAGAACGTAGATATTTCAGGCGGTTTGCTTGATGTTGGAAATATGAAACGCACTTTGCAGATAAGAGGCCAGTTTAAAACAAAATATGACATTGAAAAAATAATTGTACGTAATACTTCAGGCGCCCCTATTTATTTAAAAGACATTGCCAACATTAAAGACACGGTAAAAAACAGCGAAAGTTATGCGCGCCTGAATGGCAAAAATGTTGTTACGCTCAACATCGTCAAAAGAGCAGGGGAAAACCTTATTCAGACTTCAGACGATGTGAAGAAAGCGGTTGAAGAAATGAAAGGAACCATTTTACCTTCCAATCTCAATGTGGTGATTACAGGCGACCAAAGCCGTGCAACACGCACGTCCTTCAATGATTTGGTGAATTCAATTGTTATTGGATTTATCCTGGTTCTTTTAATTCTCATGTTCTTTATGGGAGTCACGAATGCATTTTTTGTAGCGCTTTCTGTACCACTTAGTATGTTCGTAGCGTTCCTGTTTTTACCTGCCGCTGATTTGATTGTCGGTGGAAATGTAACGCTGAATTTTATTGTGCTTTTTGCGCTTTTGTTTGGCCTGGGAATCATTGTGGATGATGCCATTGTGGTGATAGAAAATACGCATCGCATTTTCATGGAGAATAAAGGCAAACTGTCTACAAAAGAATGCGCGAAAATGGCCGCGGGAGAAATCTTTGTGCCTGTTTTGTCCGGTACGCTTACTACCTTAGCGCCTTTTTTCCCCTTGCTTTTCTGGCCGGGAATTATTGGAAAGTTCATGATCTATCTGCCTACGATGTTGATCTTTACTTTAACCGCTTCTTTGATCGTGGCATTTATCATGAACCCTGTTTTTGCAGTTGACTTCATGAACCATCCGGAAGGAAAAGTAAAAAGAAAGTCGGCTGTTTTTACCAGCAAAGCTTTTTTAATTCCTTTACTTGCCGGAATATTATTCGATTTATTCCACATAACTTTTGTAGGAAACCTGCTCATTTTCTTTTCAATAATCGTTGTTTTAAATACGTATCTTTTCGATTCTCTCATTCATAAATTTCAGAATCGTGTTTTGCCGGGTATTATGACCAGCTACGAAAAGTTGTTGCGTTGGGCTACCGCAAAATGGAGGCCTGTGTGGCTACTTGCCGGCACCTTTGTTTTACTACTCTTTTCGCTCGTTTTATTTCAAATAAGAAAAGTTCCGGTGGTTTTCTTCCCTAAAGGTGATCCTAATTTCATTTATGTTTATTTAAAACTGCCTGTAGGAAGCAGCGTTGATTATACAAATTCGATAACAAAAAATATTGAAAATAAGGTAATGAATGTGTTAGATGGCCCTTCCGGTAAACCTAATCCCATTGTCGAAAGTGTGATCTCAAATGTTGCAGTAGGCGCTTCTGATCCTTTAAGTGGCAACAACAGTACCCAGCCCAACCTGGGAAGAGTGCAGGTTTCTTTTGTGGAATACCAGAAGCGGCATGGAATTTCTACTGCACCATATCTTGATTCTATCCGTGAAGCGATCAAAGGATTTCCGGGTGCAGAGATTTCTGTTGCCCAGGAAAGCAGTGGCCCGCCAACGGATCCTCCAATTAATATTGAAGTATCAAGCGAAGATTTTGATCAGCTTACTTCTACTGCAACGGCTTTAAAAAACTACCTGGATAGTTTACAAATACCGGGAATAGAAGAACTGAAGTTGGATGTTGACCTTAGTAATCCGGAAATCACTCTTACCGTAAACCGGGAACGTGCCTTGATAGAAGGCGTATCAACTGCTCAAATCGGCCAGCAGATAAGAACGGCCTTGTTTGGGCGCGAAGTTTCAAAAATAAAAGAAGGCGAAGATGAATATAAAATTCAGTTGCGTAATAATGAAGTGCAAAGAAAAAGCCTGAGCGATCTGTTGAATATGAACATTGTCTTCAGGGATATGGCCAGTGGCGGACAGGTAAAATCCATCCCGATCAGTTCGCTGGTAAATGTTGATTACACCAATACACTCGGAAGTATTAAAAGAAAAAATGTGAAGCGTGTAATTACTATTTTCTCCAATGTGCTTTCTGGTTACACACCTACAGAAGTAAATAAAAATATTGCAACTGCCATCAATAATTTTTCAAAAAAAGGACCGGGAGTAACTATCAAACAAACAGGAGAAGGAGCGCAACAGGCGGAAACAGGTGCCTTTCTTGGTAAAGCGATGTTGATAGCCTTAATGTTGATCCTGTTTATCCTGGTACTGCAGTTTAATTCGGTTAGCAAATCTGTTATCATTCTCACGGAAATAGTATTTAGTGTCATCGGTGTGATCCTTGGTTTTTCAATTACAGGCATGACCATTTCTGTGGTAATGACAGGCATTGGTATCGTTGGATTAGCGGGAATTGTAGTAAAGAACGCGATTTTGGTAATAGATTTCGCCGATGAATTAAGGGCGCGTGGCATGAAGACCAGGGAAGCGGTGATCCAGGCCGGAAAGATCAGGATCATTCCGGTATTGCTTACGGCGCTTGCAGCCATCTTTGCCCTGATACCTTTGGCAATCGGCTTCAATATTAATTTCGTTACCATGTTCTCTGAGTTAAATCCCCATATTTTCTTTGGCGGCGATAGCTCTGTTTTCTGGAAACCACTTGCCTGGACCATCATCTTTGGTTTGGCATTCGCTTTCTTTATGACCCTGATCATGGTGCCAAGTATGTACCTTATTGCCGAAAGACTGAAACGCCCAATGCGCAGGCATTTTGGAGGAAAATGGATTTCGATGCTGGGAATTCCGCCACTTATTTTGTTGTTCATTCCATTAATGTTCATTACCATGTTCATTCATAATGCGCAAGTGAGAAGGAGAAAAAGAAAGATGGGCAACCAGGTGGGTGAAAGATGGACCGGAAGCTGGTTTTAATGTTTGATTTTAGTTGATATACTATACCTGCAGGTTAAAAAGCCTGCAGGTTTTTTTGGGGCTACAGTGAACCAACAATTATTACCAATTTTTATTTTGCTATAAAAAAATCCGATCTTATAAAAGTGCTAACAAAAACCGATCTTATGATTTCTTTAGAACTTGCAACTGCTTTTAGGTATACGCTTTGTGGAAAAATATCTAAAAACGTACACTATGAAAACAAGATTATTGATACTAATCGGGTTTGCGGCTGTTTCTGTTTTGTATACAAGTTGCACCAAAGATCCGGTAACCAATTTAAGCAATGAGGAATCCAGAATTTACATTACTGACCATGATTCTTCGGTAAATTTTTCAAACTATAACTCTTACAGCATTTCTGATTCTGTAGCGGTAATTGAAAACGGCAGTTCTTCCCGAGAACTAAGTCCGGTGGACCAAGCCTATATTGATGCGGTAAAAAAATACATGAACCAGGCGGGATATACTTTGGTTTCAAAAAAAGAGAATCCTGATTTAGGCGTTGACGTAAACCATATTATCAACACTTCTACAGGTGTAATAAGCTACGGTGATTATTGGTACAACTACGGTGGATATTGGGACCCTTATTACTGGGGTTATCCTGATTTTGGCTATTATATTCCTTATGCCTACAGTATTTACCAGGTTAAAGAAGGTGCACTTTCTATTGATATACTCGATTTAAAAAATGCTACAGAAAATAATAATATCAATGTTATCTGGACAGGCTTGATCCGTGGCTCAGGCATTTTAGATTCGTCAGTAGCGGATAGCCAGGTGAAAGCATTGTTCGATCAATCTCCTTATTTAAAACATTAAAAATTCTGAAATGAAAAAAATAAAAAAAATAATTGCCGCAGTAATTGTTTCTATAATGACCTGCTTTTATTTACCGGCAACAGCACAAACACAATCTCTTCAGTTCGGGTTAAACTATAATTACGGTATTCCCACAGGTAATTTTAAAAAAAATATAGTGAGCAACAGTTCACCACGTGGATTTATGAGTAGCCTTATGTATCCATTTTCAGAAAAATTGTCTGCAGGTTTAGCTTTTGGCTTCCAGGATTATTATCAAAAATATCCGCGGGAACTTTATCATTTAAGTAACACCCAAAGTATATCTGCTGTTTTAAGCAATTCAGTTCAAACCACACCTATTTTAATCAAAGCAAAATATTATCCGGTCATTACCTCATTTTTAAAGCCCTATGTGTCTGTTGCTGCCGGCACTAATATTATTGATTACAGGCAATACTATGGTGAATTTGGCAACATTAGTCAATCCAATTTTGGTTTTCGGGCACAAGGGGGACTTGGTGTGATGATTCCTTTTAATAAAACAAGTGCTTCCGGTCTGAATATCGGCGCTACTTATGATTATGAGCCTTATCATAAAAATAATTTTAAAGATCTTAATTCAATGAATCTCCAGGCAGGAGTTGAGATTCAATTAAGATAAAAAATAATCAATTCAAAAAAAATGAAGGTTTTTCAATTATTAATATTTCAATCCAGGTAAAGCCGGAAAGCAATTTTTTTCTGGCTTTTAATTTGCCCTATAAAATAAAATTAGAGAAGAAGCGTTTTGATTCTCTATACACATTGTTTAACATTATTCAAATTCGCAACCTATGATCGTAAAAGAAATTGTCTGTGAAATGCTTATAGCCATTCATGTCATTCTATTTATTCAATCAAGAAGAGAAAAATATAATATAGAAAAATAAATACACGTTTCCCTGTTTTTGAGAATCGCCTTTTTCTAAAATCTTCATTTTAATCCCTCTTTGCTCTATGTTGCTAAAAAACAATACTTTTAGCCAAGCATTCTTGTGTTTGTATTTCCCGGATATATTTTGTTAATTTGTTTTCTTTTTCCACTAATCTTATTGAAAAATATACTTTCGTACCTGAAGTTTACAAATGCATTTTTAAAAAACTCTTATACTCATGAGAAAAACTTTGATTGTATTACTGCTGGTATTTTTGATGGGTGCAACTATTACCTCATGCACTACTTCAAAACAAGGCTGCTTTGCTACTTCCAGAATGGTAGGTTACCACTAAAAGACTCCAAAACATACTGGCAGCAGACAAACAAATCCGGCTGATTTTTATTTTTTCCAAATATCCAGAATCCTCCGCAGAAGAACGATTTCGCCTGTGTGATAACTGTTATGATCTGCCAATACCAGGGCCTCACGCAGCAAAGTTTGCCCATCCCCATAATTAAAAGGTGTAAATAATTTCTCAGAAGAATCTTTTAATAAATTAATAAAAGCGTTACGGTCTTTTTTGATCTGTTGAATACAGTCTTCCCATTCTTCGGGAGAAGGCTTTGTTTTTTCAGGCCAATATCCATCAGGCCAGTTGGGTGATTGATGATTGGCGTCTTTTGAAAATTCTAAAATATCCCATTGTGCAATACGAATATGCTCAGCTATTTGCCACAAATTGTAAGGAAGGTTATGTGGTTTTTTATCCACCATTTCAAAAGGGATATTTTTTAAAGATTCATCTAAAGTCACATGCGCATTCCCCTTATTTAAAAGATCGGTCAGGTGATTAACCAGCGCAGCATTTTCGGATTTTTCCTGTTGCATTATTTTATTATTTATTTCGTTTAAAAAAATTTTTCACTCGTGTAACTTTTCCCGGCACCAATCGTTACACAACTATCCTTCCAAAAAATTAAAACAAAAATCATGAAAAAGTTACTCATTCTTATTTTAATGCTTGCAGGTACACCCTTATTTGCCCAACCCTGGAAAACGATTAAGGGGGATGGAAATGTAAAAAAAGAAACACGCTCTGTTACCGATTTCACTTCCTTGTCTTCCCGCGGCCCAATGGATATAAAGATAATGTATGGGAATTCAAACAGCATCCAGGTAGAAGCTGATGAAAACCTGCTACCTTATATTGAAACAAACGTTGAAAACGGTAAA
>DAHXOZ010000260.1 GCA_027364635.1 bacterium
TTTTTTGTATGTATTTTGCAATAACCGATGAAGCTTCCTTATTGATGTCATCGAGCAGATCATCTTTCTTAAATATTTTTCGTGCAAGCACAGTATCTTCTTTTTCAAAAGCATCCATTACCTCAGCAATCATCTCGTTACCTTGTTTGAACATCTCAATTACACGAGTAATTTCCAATAACTGCACGTCAAAATCTTCAGGTAAATCGATCACAAATTTGGCAATCCCTTCTGCAATATCTCCTGTTCGCTCAAGATTCATATTGATTTTTAAAACTGCCAGTAAAAAGCGAAGATCAATGGCTACCGGTGCAAACAAGGCCAGTATATCTTCACAATCACGGTCAATTTTTAATTCGAAAGCATTTACCCTTTTCTCAGTTGAAATGACTTCGCGGGCGAGATCCTTATCTTTTTTTTGTAAGGCTTCTTCGGCTTTTCTCAATTGAGATAAAACCATTTCCCACATGTTGATTGTTTCAGATTTTAATTGCTGAATTTCGTTATCAAGTGGAGTTAATTTTTGTTTCCAGTTTAAGGTTGCCATCATTCTGATTTTTTTTTGAGTTAGTACTATTTAACCGAAATGGCCGGTAATATATTCCTGGGTTTTTTCATGTTTCGGGTTAGTGAAAATCGTTTTTGTATTTGCTGCTTCTATCAATTCGCCTAAATAAAAGAAGGCCGTTTTATCGCTTACTCTCGCTGCCTGCTGCATGTTGTGTGTTACCATCAGGATCGTATATTCTGCTTTCAATTGTTGTATTAATTCTTCAATCATTGAAGTAGAAATAGGATCCAGGGCTGATGTAGCTTCATCTAATAATAATATTTCAGGATTCATCGCCAAAGCCCGTGCAATGCACAATCTTTGCTGTTGACCGCCCGATAAAAATGTTCCTTTTTTATGAAGCGTACTCCTCACTTCCATCCACAGGGCTGCCTGTTTTAAGGATGTTTCCACAATATCATCTCTCTCCATCTTACTTAACTTAATGCCATTTAAAATATAACCGGCTATTACATTGTCGTAAATGCTCATCGTCGGAAAAGGATTGGGCCTTTGAAACACCATACCCACTTTTCTTCTGAGCACCACCGGATTCATATCATAAATTTCTTCTCCTTTTAATTGCAAAGAGCCCTCTACCGAGGCATTGGGTACCAATTCATGCATACGGTTTACACAGCGGATGAAAGTAGTTTTACCGCAACCCGATGGGCCCATAATTGCCCAAACATTATTCTTGTGCACTTCAAGGTTGATGTTTTTGAGAATATGATTTTTCCCAAAAAAGGCATTAAAGTTGGTGGCTTTTAAAATTGGACTTTCCATTTACGTTGAACTATTTTACTAATAATATTTAAAATCAGGATCATCAATATCAACACCATCGAAGCGCCCCACGCCAACTGGTGCCAATCGTTATACGGACTGGTTGCATAATTAAAAATAATCAAAGGTAAGCTGCTCATTGGTTTTAAGATATTAGTACTCATAAATGGATTACCAAAAGCAGTAAATAACAACGGAGCAGTTTCACCGATCACCCTGGCGATACTTAAAATCACACCGGTAAGAATTCCACTCAATCCGGTTGGAACAATCACTTTCATAATTGTTTTATAATAAGGAACCCCAAGTGCGAGCGATGCTTCTTTTAAAGATTCGGGTAAAAGTTTAAGCGTTTCTTCAGTAGATTTTATGATGGATGGCAACATCATCAAGGCGAGGGCTACGCTACCGGATAAAGCAGAAAACCCACCCATGGGCCTTACTACCCATTCATAAATGATGATTCCGATAACGATTGAAGGAATACCCTGCAACACATCAACGGCAAGCCTGCAATAATAACCAAGTCTTGATCTTTTTTCTTCACTCAAATAAATTCCAATTACAATTCCGATCGGGATAGCGATCACACACGAAACCAGCAATATCATAATACTACCCACCAATGCATTGGAAACACCACCACCGGGTTCGCCAACAGGATTTGGAAGATGGGTTAAAAAATGCCAGTTAAGTGCGCCAACTCCTTGTTTGAAAATATAAAATAAGATGAATAAAAGAGGTAAGGTTGAAATAACTGTTGCTGTAACAATCAAACCTTTAAAGAAGATATTCTTTTTATTTCTTCGCCCGATATGTTTATCGGCCAAACGTGATTGTGAAAGTTTTTTCTTTTTTTCTAATTCCGCTTCTAATACCATTTCCATAAACTGATTTCTTTTAGGAAATTACTCAAGAGTAAATCTTTTGATAATTTGTTTTCCGATAACATTAATAATCGTTGCCACTACAAACAAAAATAATCCCATTTCAATCAATGCAGAGGTGTAAATCCTGCCGGTAGCTTCAGTAAATTCATTGGCAATTACACTGGCCATCGTATTTCCCGGACTAAAAATTCCTGTAGGAAGATCGTGGGTGTTTCCTATCAACATGGTAACCGCCATGGTTTCGCCCAAAGCGCGTCCAAGGGCCAACAGTAAACCAGCAAATAACCCGGATTTTGTATAGGGAATAATAATCTTTGTAATCACCTCATGCCTGGTAGCCCCCAATGAATAAGCCGCTTCTTTTAAATGGCTTGGCACCATCGAAATCACCTGTCGCGAAAGAGAAACAGAAAACGGAAGTATCATAATGGCCAGAATTACCGAAGAAGTAAAAATGCCCACGCCATAAGGGGCCACATGCAATTTCATTTCTAATTCTCTTACCAATGGAACCAAAACAAACAAGCCCCAAAATCCATAAATCACAGAAGGAATGCCGGCCAATAAATCAACAATGTTCTTAAATATTTCAGCCACCGGCCCTTTTTTATAATATTCACCCAGAAATATGGCTACCGCAATTGAAAAAGGAGTAGAGATAACCAATGCAAGAAAAGAAGTGAGCAGTGTGCCTACCAAAAAAGGGAGCGCACCAAACTGATCACTAACGGGATCCCATGTTGTTTGGTAGAAGAACTTGAGCCCTATTGCTTTTAAGGAAGGAAGAGAATTAATAAGTAGTGTAAAAAAAATCGCAAGCAAAATTACTACCACGATAATTGCTGAAAGAGCCAGCGTTTTTTTGAATGCTTTTTCCTTAAAATTAATTTGCTTTGATTTATAACTTATCGCAGTGATCATCCTTTTTTGATGGTTTATTTATTATGCAAAATACTGCGAAAACATCTTTCTAAGATGAATTCGCAGTATTTTCATTTGAGTTTTATGCAGAAATGCTTACTGTAAAGCCTTACCGTTATAGGTTACGCCTTTTAATATATCCAAAGATTTTGTTACCACAGATTCCGGCAATTTAGCATATTCCAAAGCTTCTGAATATTGCTGGCCATCCTGGATAATCCATTTAACCAGGTCAACCACTGCTTTTGCTTTCTCTTCAGATTTTATATTGTAGGATAAATCTTTATATAACAAAATATAACTGAAACTACAGATCGGGTATCCATCAGGAGCATCGGTATTAGTAAGTGAAACCCTCATATCTGCAGGCATTTCAACATTTGCAGCCGCGCTGGTTGAAGCCAGGGAAGGAGCTACAAAATTGCCTGATTTATTTTTTAATGAAGCAACCGGCATTTTATTTTGAATAGCATAAGCAAGTTCAACATAACCCAAGGCTCCCGGAGTTTGCTTTATCAGTCCGCTTACTCCTTCATTTCCTTTGCCACCAATGCATTGGAAACACCACCACCGGGTTCGCCAACAGGATTTGGAAGATGGGTTAAAAAATGCCAGTTAAGT
>DAHXOZ010000261.1 GCA_027364635.1 bacterium
TCTCATTTTTATCTTTTGGTTTTACATCAGTTATTATCAGGTTTTGATTAACTGTAAACCGGAAAGAAACCTTACCTGTTTTGGCAATCTCGAGTAAAGCTGATTTTAGTTTAAGTTCACCTTCATCAAGCACTCTTCCATTTTCTACAAAAAGTGTATAATCCCAATTGCCTGATGGATTTTTTTTCCATCCATACTCATCAGCGCGTTCAGTAAACGCAAAAAGTTTCGTCTCTTTAAACTTAAAGCCGGTGCGCTTTTCGACTTCCTCTTTAAATTTTTCAACACCCATTTTGTCGATCGTATATTTCACTCTTGCCTGCTTCCTGTCTTCCCTGTTGCCAAAATCTCTTTGAACAGTTAGCACTTCATAAATCGCTTTAAAAGTTTTTTCACCAGCTTCTACAAATCCTAACAGGCTTCCTAACCGTGCATAGGTTTCAGGATTACCATGCGTAGACGCTAATCCTCCGCCTACTGCGAAATTGAATCCCAGTAATTTGTTTTTTTCAACAATCGCAATCAAACCAAGGTCATTTATAAAAACATCTGAATCATTGTTAGGTGGAATTCCAATTCCTATTTTGAATTTTCTTGGCATGTATGCATCACCGTATAAAGGATCTTCCTCAGTTTTTTTATCCAATATTTTTTCTTCATCCAACCAGATTTCGTAGTATGCGCGGGTTTTTGGTTTTAGCAAAGTGCTTATCTTATCTGCATAAGAAGAAATTTCCTGGTGAACAGATAAATCGGAAGGATAAGAACTGCAGGTAACATTTCTATTGATATCCCCGCATGTTGCAATGGAATCAAGGTGAGCCAAATGAAATGCTTTTATCGTAGGTTTTATTTTTGACTTGAGCATCCCATGCAATTGCACAGTTTGTCTTGTTGTGATTTTAATAACTCCTGTAGTGTTTTTACCCGCAATTTCATGAAGTGCGATCCATTGATCAGCCGTCAAAAAACCTCCGGGTAAACGCAGTCTTATCATGAAGGAAAACAAACGCTCCAGCTTTTTTGAAGCTCTTTCTTCGCGGCGGTCACGGTCATCCTGCTGGTACATTCCATGAAATTTGATCAGTGCCTGGTCGTCTTCGCGAATGGCGCCGGTTAATTCATCATTAAGGCTTTCAACAATTGTTCCGCGTAGTCCGTGGCTTTCAACTTTTACTTTTTCAAGTGGTGATAGAACTTTTATTTCTGACATTTTTTTAGTGAATGGAGTGATTAGTGAATGGTGAATGATCAATCATGAAAGGATTAATAAACATCGGTGATGTATCTTCCTTCTTCTTTTAAATCAAACAAATATTTTTCTGCATCTTCTTTTGATCGTTCGCCGAATTTTTCAATGATTTTTAAAACGGTTTTTTCTACATCAACGCTCATTGGCTCTTTGGCGCCGCATACATACACATAACTTCCGGCGTGCAGCCATTCAAAAAATTCTGCTCCTTTTTGCAACATTTTATGTTGAACATAAATTTTCTCTTCCTCGTCTCTTGAAAACGCGGTATCCACCTTTGTGAGAAGATTGGTTTCAACCCAGTTCTGTATTTCTGTCTGGTACAGAAAATCGGAAGTAAAATGCTGATCGCCAAAGAAAAGCCAGTTTTTCCCGGAAGCGCCAGTGGCGTCTCTTTCAGCAATGAACGAACGGAACGGCGCAATCCCTGTGCCAGGCCCGATCATGATCAGATTTTTGTCTTCCTGCGGCAAACGAAATTGGTGATTAGGATGAACATAAAACTTTAGTTCATTGTCTTCATTTAGTAGCGATAAAAACTCAGAAGCAAGTCCGTATTTCACTTCGCCGTTTACCAAAAAACAATTTTTTGCAACGGTAATATGAACTTCTCCCGGATGCATTTCAGGTGATGAAGAAATAGAATAAAGTCGTGGTGCAGTAGGCTCCAACTGCTTTAGCACTTCTGTAAATTGTTCCTCATCTTTTACAGGATAAATTTTCAGAAGATCGATCAGGTCAATTTTCGTTGAAGGGATTTCTTGTTGAACGATCGTTGCATATTTTTTTGCCACACGTTCAGGCAGGTTAATTATGTTTAATTTTTTTTGCAAAAGATCATAAACGGAAATCAGTTCATCTTTATAATCAATATTTTTTTCGGCATCAATTCCTGTTAATGAAATTATTTTTTGAACCAGTTCTTTTTTGTTTTCAGGAATAATTCCGATAGAATCACCGGGCGCGTATGCAACATCTTCAGATTCAATTTCTATGTGAAAAGTTTGTTTACTGCTGTCAACATCATTTAAATTAATGTGCGTCAATATCTTACCGGTATATATTTTTTTACCCAAACTTTTTTTTACAGAAGGAGCAACTGCAACTGTTTGTATATTATTTGATGTATCGTTCAATGAACGCATAATACGCTCAAACCATTCATCCGCTTCTGTTTCAAAATCAATATCACATTTTTGTAAAGGCGCAATGCGATTGCCTCCCAGCTTGTTTAATTGTTCATCCACATCTTCGCCGGCCTTGCAATAAAGAGGGTAGGAGGTATCGCCCAAAGCCAAAACACTATATTTTAATTTAGAAAGTTTAAACCCGTTTTGATGAACATGATCGTAAAATTTTTTTGCAGCAGCAGGAGGCTCGCCATCTCCATGTGTACTGATTACGGCTAAAAAATATTCTTCTTTGGTAAGATCGTTCAGACGATATTGATCAAGGCTTTGAACCTTTGCGTTTACACCATGCTTTTTGGCTTTCGCAGCAAAATTTGTTGCAAGCTTTTTGGAATTTCCGGTTTCTGTTCCGTAAGTAATCGTGATTTTGTTGATTCCTTTTTTTACTTCTGGTTGAGATTCTATTGTTCTTTGTTTTGCAAGAATTCCATTCAAATATCCGTTAATCCAAATCAGTTCATCATTGGTTGAAGTATTGATCAGTTCAAGTAAAGTATTTAATTTTTGCTCAACTAACATGTGTGTTTATTTCTGGTTGATTGAAAGAAATTTTTTGTTTGGTCATTGGTTTAAAATAATATTCATTGCTGTTGCTGTTTGTCAACCACTTGAATTTTTCGTGGAGAGAAACCACTTCGCCGATGATTACCAATGAAGGGGAAATATATTTTTTGGCTGAAAAATCATTTTTGTAATCATACAAATTGGCAACGTGAACTTTTTGCAGAGGCGTTGTAGCCTGCTCAATTACCGCAAGCAATTTATCTTCATGAATATGGTTAGCTGTTAATTTTTCCACTACTTTTTCAAGCGTTTCTGATGACATGTAAAAGACTAACGTGTCTTTTGTATTCGCCAGTTCTTTCCAATAGTCTTCGGTAACAATATCAGATTTATAATAAGTGAGAAAGCGAACTGAAGTAGCATAACCTCTTGCTGTTAGTGGAATTCCAGCAAATGCTGCTGCGCCCAGAGCTGCGGTAACGCCGGGAATAATTTCGTACGAAATGTTATGCGCTACCAACGCTTCCAGTTCATCTAAAATATTGGAGAAAATAGAAACATCGCCACCTTTTAAACGCACTACCAATTTTCCTAATAAAGCATGATGAACCATTAAATCATTGATCGTTTCCTGTGGTGTGGAAATTCCACGGCGGCATTGCTTGCCTACATGAATAATTTCAGCATCTGCCGAAACAAAATTCTTTAAAATTTGTTCGC
>DAHXOZ010000262.1 GCA_027364635.1 bacterium
GTCTTCGCGTGATGTAACACCAGACGCCATTTCGCCATTAATCGAAAAAGAAATTCCGGGTATAATGGAACATGCACGAAATTACGGACAAGAACGAATGCCTTATGCGATGTTATCAAGAGGCGTTGCCGGATATATTAAAAACACACTGGTTCTTACGCTTCCCGGTTCAAAAAAAGGCGCTGCAGAAACCATTGACGCGCTCTTCCCTTATATTCTTCATTTGTTTGAATTGAACGATACTTCCGTTCATGACCAAAAGCCTCAATAATTCTTGGCAATAAGATTATTTTAGGCTATGTATTACCGTTAAAAATGCAAAATTAAAATCCGGGTTATTTATTGGTTTACTGTAAAAATTGAAAAGTTTTCGGAGTATATTTACTGGTGAGAAGTAAACCAAAATTCAATGATAAAACGACGATCTTTTATTAAAAACACTTTGCTGGCCGGATTAGGTACTTCGCTGGTAAAGCCTCCAGCATTACCACCACAACTTTTTACTGAAGAAAACAATTCAATAAAACAACCTACGGCTAAAGGCGGACTTGCTAAAAAAATAATTATCGGCGGGGCTGGTATCAGTGGCTTATGTTGTGCTTATGAATTGATGAAACAAGGTCATGACGTAGTAGTGCTGGAAGCAAGCGGACGGCATGGCGGTCATGTATTTACCGGTCGTGATGGCTTGTCGGATGGTTTGTATGCAGACTTTGGTGCAGATCACATTACCAAACCAGGCTACGAACATTTTTTTGAATACACCAAAGAATTTAATCTCGATGTACTTGAATATCCTAATGCGGAAGGCTCTCCGAATCTAAAAGAAAAAAATTCTCTTAAAATGATTGGCGGCCAGTTTTATACGGAAGAAATGCTTGCTGACCCGGCAGTGCTAAAAAGTTTTGGGTTTAATCAACGCGAAATTCAATTTTTATCAACGCATCCATGGTATGAATTACAATCATTATTTCTCGGTTCTTATCCTGATAAATTTAAAGATCCCTACCAACCTTTTGGTGTAGGCTATGATGATTTTGATAATATCCCCATTGCCGATCTTTATAAAAAAGAAGGCGCCTCCGCTGCAGCGCTTAATTACCTCGGAGGAAAACATACTTCAGCATTATATGCTTTATGGCGAATGGCAGTAATGAAGTTTCGTGGTATCCCGCTTTCTGAAGGGGAAACTTTCAGGCTTAAAGGCGGCAACCAGCAATTACCAACCGCTTTCGCAAAGCGTTTGGAAGATAGGGTAAAATTGGCGCACCCTGTTACAGCCATAAAACAGGATGAAAGCGGCGTAACTGTTTCCTATAAAGCTTTTGGCTTAGATGATGAAAAGGAAATGAAGGCAGATTACTTTGTGAATTGCATCTCACTTCAAATCTTTAAAAATATTCCTGTGTCACCGGCATTATCACCGGAAAAGCAATTTGTGGCAGATAATATGGCTTATACCTCTCATCCTTTTTATGTATTTGAAGCTGCCTCAAAATTCTGGTTGAAAGATGGATTTAAAAGTATCAATATGGAATTTGAACATCCGGATATTTCTTCTATCTGGCAGGAACCAAATGAGGTGGATTCATCACGTGTAATTTTAAAAGCATATGGGCCCGGCGGCCTTTCTCCACTTCGGGTTTTGGCAGCGTTCAGGGAAGTATATCCTGGTAAACGGGATACCATTGTGCAGGCATTGACTTTTGACTGGACAAAGGATAAATTTGCACCCACCTGCGAAATGTTGCCTTTCCCCATTGGACAAATGCATAAGTTCTGGCCCGAAATCATGAAGCCTGACGGAAGAATATATTTTGCAGGAACTTATGCGGATAATTTAAGCCGTGGTATGGAATCGTGCCTCCGTTCTGCGAAGCGCGTGGCAATGGAAATTGATGAAAAAGAATCGTAATGTTTAACCTGGAATAAAAGCATCTCAACTAAAAAAGTATGCTAAAAGGAACTGTTTTTTTTACGATTAATTTACTGATCGTTCTTATTTTGCTTTCTGCGATTCACCTTCCGTTTATCGCACAAAAAAATCATTTTAATTTTTATAAAAAGCAAAGCCAAAATCACGCACCGGTTGTAAAGATACTTTCCCCAAAAAACAATAGTGTTTACCGGTGGAACAGCCAGGTTTCTTACGAGATCAGTGTTTCAGACAAAGAAGACGGAGAGTCTAAATACCAGGAGATCAATCCTAAAGAAGTTTTTTTAGAAATAAAATATGTGAACGATACTTCAAAAGCCCTTGATCTAATTAAAAAAAATGATCAAAAAGATCCACCGGGCCTTGCTGCCATTAAAACCTCCAATTGTATGAATTGCCATGCATTTAAAAGTAAATTGATCGGGCCTTCTTTTTATGAAATAACCAGGCGTTATGAACAGGTTGCTAATTCTGTAGACACATTGACCGATCACATTTTAAATGGCTCAAAAGGAAGATGGGGAAATGTGCAAATGCCTTCTAATGATAAATTAAATGCATCAGAGGCGAAAGAGGTTATTGAATGGATTTTTAAAAACACCAGAGATTCAACAGTAAATTATTTAGCGGGAACAGAAGGATCGTTCAGGTTAAACGCCTCAGCGAATTCCTTAAAAAATATTATCCTTATAGCCAGCTATACAGATCATGGCATAAAAGATCAACCTCATCAAAATATGAAAGGAGGGGACCTGATCATTATCCACGGAAAATAAAAACACAGTCGAATATTTTTGCGATTATGCATCGACGTTACAATGCCTTGGCGTATGATAATCAGACTGGTTTATTTTGATCAATACTGGTTGTACTGATCGTGGCCATGTTGTTTCACTAATTTATTATAAATCCCAAAAAGTAAAAAAGGGGCTGCCCACTGGCCAAAAAACAAACTTTTATGTTTACTGCCGGCTATTTTAAAACCTGCAGAAACGGCCATGGATCCTATGGCCGCCCATAAGAAAACATCTGAGGGGATTTTAGCAGTTTCACTTTCAATTCTTTTTGCAAGCCGGCCTTCGCGGAGTTCAGCGTTAATTGATTGTTCCATAAATTAAATTTTATTTTTTGCGAATCAAAATCAAATTTCATGCCCCGAAAGAAATTCTTTTTTTCTTTTTGCAAATAATTTTACATTTGAAATACGTAAATGTTTGATTGGAAGAAATTATATCGGCCAGGGAATTACGATTTTTCTTTTAATAAATCCGTTGTTCATTACCGGATTATAACCAGCCTTTACCGGGTTATTCTTGCTCACTATAAACTGAAAAACATGTCTAAAAAAATCATTTTTGTTTTAACTTTTCTTGCAGTTTTTATTTTTTTATTTTCTAACCAAACTGTCCACGCTCAAAATAACACACTTACGGCTAAAGAAAAGGAAGAGGGGTGGCAACTTCTCTTTAACGGTAAGGATTTATCGGGATGGCATTCTTATCTTGAGAATGCACCTGGCAAAGCCTGGCAGGTTAAGGATGGAACAATATTTCTTAACAAAAACAGTAAGAGTGTTTACAAGGATTTCGCTAATCTCACTATGGTTAGAGGTATACATGCATGACAAATCAGTAATTTGCATTTCTGGTCCTGTTTCATAAGTATTTTTATATTGGGGTGATTCATTTACATAAAACATAACCCCACTGTTGGCACAAGGCTCCATC
>DAHXOZ010000263.1 GCA_027364635.1 bacterium
TTATTAATGACAGTATATTTCGTCGTGCCTTCGCCAGTTTTGGTCGTAGTTTCATTGGTGGGCTTAGGGATGGTTGCAGGTTCTGTTATTTTTTCTTCCGGGTCGTTATTAATAGTAGCTTTATCAGTAATAGTAGCAGTGTCTGCCTCTGGTTCTTTAGAAGAATTGCTGATACTAATTTTTGAGGAAGAATCAGATATTTTGACTTTGCTAAAAAAACGTTGTGAATTATCTTTTAAATAAAACCAATAGAAGGCAGCTGCACCTGATATTAAAATCAGTAATACAAGAAGAACAGGTGCTAATTTCCTTTTCCGCTTTTTTTCAGGCAAGAGTTCACTCGTCTCAAAAAAATCATGCAGATTTTCTTTTTTTGCGGTGAGGACAGTTTCTGTTTCGGAAAAAGCGTTTTCAGTTTCATGATCCGGAGACTCCTGTTGCCTGATCAATTTATAGTCGCTAAAACTTAAACTGTAATTATTCGTTTTAATATAATTTACTGGTATAAAAAAACTCCTGCGTGAAGGATCAGTTGGATTATCTTTTCTGTATTTCCATTTATTAATAATATCCGTTACTTCATTAAAATCCAAATCGCCATTTTCGTTGCCGATATTACTTTCCTCTTTATTACGTTTCTTATTTTTGCCGGTTCCCCATTTGCAAAACCAAATATCTTCTGTAGTTGCAGATTCTGATTTATTAAAAACAAGAATGCCGGCCCCTGAAAAAATCGAATCGTTTTTGGGCGCCAAAGTAATTACCGCTTCGAGATTGAAGTGATCAATAATATTTTTTCTCGTTTTTTGGATTAAGGGATTTTCACTTTTCAAAAAGATCTGTGGAACGAGAATAACCGCGCGGCTTCCGGGTTTAAGATTTTCAAGAATTTCTCTTAATAGCTCATTTTCTTTTTCAAGTTTGCTTCCTTCAGGTGGCGTTTCTTTTGAAGGCAAAGTTTCGTTTGAGATTAACAAGCTCGAAATGATGAGAGTGGGATATTCTTTCAGGTTTTCCGTCCCAAAGGGGTTCATTCGGATTTTTGGGTCCTTAATTCCATGGAGAACCATATTCATAGCTGCAATTCGAAGTTGAACCAAATTTGATTCTATCCCGCTCACATTTGATTCAAAAAATTTATTTGAAGAGAAAGGTATTTTACTTTTATTAGCTTCGATTTCGTGCCTGTAAGCATTTACGAGAAGGCTTCCAATTCCTGCGCACGGGTCCAGGATCACATCCTCTTCTCCGGGCTCTGCAATTTCTACCAATAATTTTGAAATAAACTCCGGCAGAAATTCCTGGCTGCTTTCTGCTGTTATTTTCAACTTGCTGAACAAGTATTCAATGATAGCTTCCTGACTGGCCTTATCACTTGTTTCAATTAGGTTAACAATTTCAATGGAATTAAAAATTAGCTTTGGCGTAGGTTCTATCATTAAAGGCGCCTTAAAAAAATCACTATATAGGGAATTTAAACGGGCGTAATTGTTCATCAGGTCTATTACTCCGTGTTCTTTATTAAAAAGCTGCTGAATTTCCCTTGCGTTTAGTTTTTGTAGTTTACTCCAGGTAAATTCTTCAATTTCTTTGGTGTAAATAAAATTGTCAGTGTCTGCAGCTTTTACTCTCTGATGAATTAACTCCCAGTCATCTAATTTTTTAATAAAGAAAAGATAGCTGATAAGGTCAAGAAGAACCAAAGGCCTTAAATCGCTGACAGGCCAGCAATTGTTCCATTTTTCGTAAATCCTTTCCTTTAAATGTGGGTTAAGTAAATGTGGTTTAAGCATAATTTTATTGAAAGATTATTGGTATAACAAAAACTTTGCTACAATTTTTTATTCTTCCAATATCCGTTAATTAAATACTGTAAAAAAGTTAAAAAATTAAGATAAGGTTAGCAGAGGTAAGGTCTTTACAGTAGAAATATCAAGAATATAAGGAAGGATAAATATAAACTTTTATCTCCAAATCTGTTCATAATTTGTAACACTTTACAATCAATCAGTAACTAAGTAAATAATCGAAATTTTTATTTTGCACTCCTTACAACCATAGAGAGGCTAGTGTAAAAATTAAAGCTGCCGACATAATAATAGCACCTAATTTTAAAAAAGCCCATCCGCTTATTGAAATTCCTTCGCGGCGTAAAGCTACCAACCACAAAATAGTGGCAAGGGAGCCTGTAACAGAAAGATTTGGCCCCAGATCTATACCAATCAATATGGCACGTTTAACAATTTCAGGAATGTGATGAGGCTGAATAGCATTTGAAACAATTAAACCGGCCGGTAAGTTATTTAACAAGTTGCACCCATAAGCTGTAATAAGACCAGATAACCAGGTTGTGGCAGTTACTGAATTAATAAGGCTTTGTTGTAAAATGCCGGAAAGCATTGTAATGAGCCCGGTTTTATTGAGCGCTTCTACAATTATGAACAAGCCACCAACAAGAGGAAGTATTGACCACGAAACCCCTTTAATAATGATCCATGGTTTTTTTTGACTACGGATGATTACAATTGCTGAAGTGGCAATTCCGGTAACAAATGTGGGCAATCCCAATTGGATGTCTATGGCGGAACAAACCAATAAAATAATAGCAGTTACAGCAATTCCTATGAGGGCTGTTTTAGCTCCTGATGTCATTTTCGGTTCAATGTTATGCGACTCAATTTTTTGAAGCAAATCTTTTCTTTGCGTAAAACCCAATAAAACAAAAGTGCTGATAATAGCTACGAGAGATGGAAATGCGTATTGGCCCAGCCATTGCCATAGCGAAGGAAGATTACTTTTGTAAATCACCAGGTTGGCAGGATTAGAGATCGGTAATACAAAAGAAGCTGCATTGGCAATAAACGCACAGATCAACAGAAACGGAAGCGGTTTTTTGACTTTGGCAGATTTTGCCGCTACTGCCACTGCAGGAGTAAGCACAACCGCTGTTGCATCATTGGATAAAAAAATAGTAACTGCAATACCGACGAGATAAATAAGAATAAAAAATCTATAAGATGAACCCTGGGACAATTTTGTAGCATAGGAAGCCAGCCAATCAAACAGTTTTTCTTCACGGGCAGTTTCAGCTAGTAACATCATTCCGGTTAAAAACAGGTATACATCTGTTCCGTTTAAAATTCCTTTTAAAGCATCGCGGGGTAAAATCAATCCAAAAACGAATAAAAGAAAAGCACCTGAAACTGCCCAGATTGCTTCGGGTAATTTAAACGGCCGGATGATTACTCCCGCAATTGATAATAATGAAATAATCCAAATGCTTGTATCTGCCATAAAAAATCAAAGATAGTAGTGTTTGTTGGTGTAGAATAGCTGCATTTCATATTTTTTGAGTATGCACTAAGAGCCGTACCTGATCTTTTTATTTTTATTGAAGTGTTGAATTCCCTTCTACTCTTTAAGTACAATCCTTCTTTTTGTCACATCTTTTTTGTAATTACCTTCGCGCATATTCTAATCTAAATTTGTTGTTTCAGCTAAAAAAATGTACGAAAAGCTGCTTAAATATATTGAAGTAATCAATCAATGGCGTAAACGAAGAATTTCCAATTCAAATTTTTTAATTATAGCGGCTTCGGTGGTAGGTATTATGGGAGGTATCACTTCCTCGGTATTAAAAGAATTAACGCA
>DAHXOZ010000264.1 GCA_027364635.1 bacterium
TCTCGGTGGTAGTTCACAGTTGGCGGCTGTGGCAGGTTACCCGCACATTACGGTTCCTGCAGGCAATGTTTTTGGTTTGCCAATCGGTATTTCTTTTTTCGGAAGAGCCTGGAGCGAACCGGTACTGTTGAAAATTGCTTATGCCTTTGAGCAGGCAACAATGGCACGCAAGCCGCCGAAATTTTTGCCTACAGTGAAATTGATATAATTAAAAATTTCGTTTAAGCATTAGTGTTATAAAAGAAAGAAAATCATTTAATATGAATTTTTACTAACTTTTATTTTCTATAACATTCACCTCATAAAAGCTTCCCTCAACAGTTAATATAAAACAGAAATTATTATTTTTTGTTGGTTTACTGTTGGCTAAATCACTTGCCTTTTCTAAGAATTATCATCCTGGTGAATGAAAAAAACTAATATCACAAAATATCTTTTGTAAATTTAATCTTCGTTTGCTCTTATAAATATTGGATGCTGTGTAAAGTGGTTGACAAAAAATGGCCATGTGAAACCTCACTGTCCCCACTTCTGAATGGTGATTTTTGAAATGCAATAATGATTAATTCAATCAAAAATAATAATCATGTTCAAAAATTATTTCACTACCGCATACAGGTTTATCAGGAGAAATAAATTCTTTTCCCTTGTAAATATCATCGGCCTTTCATCCGGACTGGCCATATGCATCCTAATTGCCATTTTTGTTTTTGACGAATTTAGTTATGATCAATATAATCATAACGCTGATCGCATTTTCAGGATCGAATCCAACATCAGCATCAATGGAAATGGAATAAAAACCACGTATGTTCCTGCACCAATGGCAAATCAAATGGTAAAGGATTTCCCCCAGGTTGAAAATTCCGTGCGCCTAAGAAAACAGGGATATACTTTGGTAAAAAAGGACGGTAAGAATATTATGGAATCCGATGTGGTGATGTCAGATCCCTCCTTGTTTGATGTTTTTACGCTGCCCATGATTGCAGGCTCGCCATCAAATGCTTTGAAAGAACCTAATTCAATAGTTATCTCTGAAAAGGCTGCCAAAAAATATTTCAACAGTACCGATGTAATTGGCAAAACACTTTTCATAAATAACACCACGACATATAAAGTAACAGGAGTAATAAAAAACATACCGCAGGAATCTCATTTCCATTTCGATTTTATCGAGTCCATGTCGGCTGAGGCTAAAAGATTTAATGATGTGTGGCTAAATCCATGGGCAGTTACTTATGTATTGGCAAAGCCTGGAATTTCTACAAAAGATATCAATAAATTTTTGTCACAGATTGAAGCAAAATATGTTGCTCCACAGCTTCAACAGATGAACCAGGGCGGCAAGAATGCGGTAGCTGCCAGCGATAATTTTTTCCGGTTCCATGCGATGCCGCTCAACAAAATCCATTTGTATTCTTACATAACAGGGGAGTTTGAACCGAATGGAAATATCCAAACGGTTTGGATATTTATCATTGTTGCCATCCTGATCCTCGTAATGGCATGTGTAAACTTTATGAATCTTTCAACCGCCTTCAGTTCGCGCCGGTCATTAGAAATTGGTGTAAGAAAAATTCTCGGAGGCAACCGGCGAGACTTAATAATTCAGTTTCTTGTTGAATCTGTTTTTATAACGCTTGTCGCAACCTGCCTGGCGCTCCTGTTTGCCATTTTACTGTTGCCTTATTTTAACGAGCTATCCGGAAAACATTTTTCAGCAGCCATATTTTCAAGAGGATGGATCATCGGTAGTTTAGTTTTGCTGGCATTAGTTACAGGATTAATTGCAGGAAGTTATCCTGCAATTTATCTTTCTTCGTTTAAGCCTGTGAAAGTTTTGAAAGAATTTTTGATTACGGGTCAAAGGAGTAGCTGGCTGAGAAATTCTTTGGTGATATTTCAATTTGCAGTTGCCAACATATTAATTGTTGGCACACTGGTAATATACCACCAGTTTACCTACATTAAAGAAAAAAATCTTGGCTACAACAGAAACCAGGTACTTGTTATTCCTAATACCGACGCACTCGGAGAACATGCGGCGACCTTTAAAGATGAAGTGGATCAATTGCCAGGTGTGACGGGGGGAACGCTAACTTCATTTCTTCCTGACCATGACTTTGTTAGTACACGTGCGTATTTTAAAGATGCAACTGCCAATCCCCAGGAAACTTTTTTACTTGATGAATGGACGGTTGAATCAAATTATGTGCCTTTGATGCAAATGAAAATCGTAAAGGGAAGGAATTTTTCCGCACACCTGTCCGGTGATTCTTCATGCGTTTTACTTAACGAAACTGCCGCACGGCTGTTAGGTTATGCAGCAAACCCCATCAACCAGGCGGTCTATCTCCAGAATTCAAATCCCGAAGGCGGTTTTAAAATAATTGGCGTGGTAAAAGATTTCAATGCTTCAAGTTTGCACAATAAAATAGAGCCCATTATTTTTCGTCTGGGCGAAGATATTGGTGCTGCCTCATTCCGCATCAATACAAAACATATCGCTTCACTTATTGGCCAGATCAAGGAACGCTACAATACATTGGATGCCGCATACGATCAGCCTTTTACCTGGTCTTTTTTGAACGACGATTTCAATAATCTTTATAAGTCTGATGAACTCAGCGGCAAGATATACACGGCATTTACGCTTTTTGCAATCTTAATAGCCTGCCTCGGACTCTTCGGGCTTGTAGCATATTCAGCGCAACAAAGAATTAAAGAGATTGGCATCCGAAAAGTTTTGGGTGCATCCACCTTGAATGTAATAAGACTCCTTTCAAAAGATTTTTTAAAACTGGTTATTATTGCAATCGTCATTGCCTGCCCGCTTGCATTTTGGGCGTCACACCGCTGGCTGCAGGATTTTGCTTACCGGACAACATTAAATGCATGGTTCTTTGTAACGGCCGCTTTAATAACCATCCTAATAACGTGGTTGACGATATTTTTTCAGTCCGTGAAAGTTGCCAGGCAAAATCCGGCGGTAATTCTCCGGGATGAATAAAATTCTCTTTTACTCCAAGACATTGCGTATCTGTAAACCAGTTATTTGTGAAATATTGCTACTTTTGAAGACGCAAGCGATTAGCCGATCATATTGACAACTCCTCACTCCTTTATATAACGCTATTATGAAGACAAGTCCTTTCATTCTCCTCTTTACTGCTTTCTTAGCATTTCAGGCAAGCCAGAAGTGCAATGCACAAACACATGCTGCCAGCATGCCGCCGGATACCACTCACACATGGTGGAAACAAGCCGTCGTTTACCAGGTATATGTGCGAAGCTTTAAAGACGTCAATGGTGACGGGATCGGAGATCTGAAAGGTATCGAACAAAAACTGGATTATATTAAGACACTTGGCGTTAACGTAATTTGGCTTTGTCCCATCTTTCCTTCACCAAACTTTGACTACGGTTACGATGTCAGCGACTATTATCGTATTGCCCAAGATTTCGGGAAAATGGCTGATTTTAACAACCTGGTGGCCGCCGTCAAAAAGCGGGGGATGAAAATGATCCTGGATATGGTGATTAACCACACTTCAAGCCAAAACCGCTGGTTTACCCAATCGGAACAATCAAAAACGAATCCTTATCACGATTTCTATTTCTGG
>DAHXOZ010000265.1 GCA_027364635.1 bacterium
ATTATTTCAATATTTATGCATCTGGGTGATGAGGTAAGGGCGATCCTATAGATCGTTAAGCCTAATGCAAGCTCTAAAATTGTAAGTACCAGTAGAATCCAAAAAGCTTTCCAGGGTTTATTATCCACCGGCGAAGTTTCTCATTTTATGAACTATGGTGGCTATATTTTATTTGCCATCCAATTTTTGTGGCAATTCCCGCATTTTTGGGCTATTGCCTGGTTAGCTCATAAAGATTATGATAAAGCAGGGTTTAAATTGTTGCCCAGCAGAGAAGGAACTACTAAGTTTTCTGCAATGCAAACGGTAATATATTCAATGATGATGGTACCTGTGGGTATGCTGCCTTATTACTTTCATATAGGAGGAATTTTATCTTTTTGGGTTTTGTTATTCTGTAATTTATGGATGGTATTTGTAAGCGTGCTGTTGGTTATAAAAATGAATGCTGCGGCTGCCAGAAGAGTAATGTTCAGTTCTTACTTTTACCTGATGATTGTTTTTCTTACGTTATTGTTTGATAAAATTTAATTAAGGGGGCTAAGAAAAAGTTTTTTTATGATAGTAGCGATGAACAAGGAAAAGAAAATTATACATCCGCTAAAGTTTGTAATGTATGCTGCATGCGCAAGCATTGTTATGATCTTTGCAGGATTAAGCAGTGCTTATATAGTTAAACGTAACCAGGGCAATTGGATAACCTACGATGTTCCGGTTATATTTTATTATTCAACAGCAGTAATTATATTGAGCAGTGTAACATTATTGCTTAGCAGGAGAGCTTTTGTTGACCGGCAAATGCGACAATACAAAATGTGGCTTTTCCTTACGGTGATTCTTGGTTTCACTTTTGTGCTTTTGCAATATTTGGGTTTTAAGGAATTGTGGGCAAGTGGCATTACGATTACCCGAAATGTTTCTTTTTCCTTTTTGTATGTGATTGTAGGAGTACATGCACTTCATGTACTGGGTGGAGTAATAGCTTTGCTTGTTATGTACCTTAAATCTTACAGCAGGAAAAGAAAAAACTACGACCAG
Source organism: bacterium (assembly GCA_027364635.1). Lineage (GTDB taxonomy): Bacteria > Bacteroidota > Bacteroidia > Chitinophagales > Chitinophagaceae > Ginsengibacter. The sequence continues at coordinate 1,039 of DAHXOZ010000265.1, forward strand.
ATTTATATTGACCTGATGAATACTTATTGGCATTTTGTAGATTTCCTCTGGATCTACCTTTTGATTTTTTTGGTATACATCGGATAAATTAAAAAAAGAATTGAAATAAAAAGTTTGTTTACTGTGTAAGAGTTTAAAAATTATACTGCACCAGCTAAATAAACCATAACAATAAACAATTAAATTTTATTTTTGTAATAACCTTTTAACGAATAATAAATGGAAACTGCGATAGCACAAACAAAAACTAAAATGTGGGCCGGTGGTAGAAGTCCTTTCAATGTAAGCTACGGCAAACTAATGATGTGGTATTTTTTAATAAGCGACTCTTTTACTTTTGGCGCTTTTTTAATTTCCTACGGATCCATTCGTTTTAGTTTGAATAATTGGGTTGATCATAATTATGTATTCAATAAGTTTCCATTTACTGAGGCCAATCTTCCACTCGCTTTTGTGAGTCTTATGACCTTCATTTTGATCATGAGTTCTGTAACGATGGTGTTGGCGGTGCATGAAGGTCACAAAATGAACCAGAAAGGGGTTGAAAAATGGCTGGCGCTTACTATTCTTGGTGGGTTAGCTTTTTTGAGTTGCCAGGCATGGGAGTGGACCCATCTGATAACTCATCAACATGAAGTATTGGTAGACGGAGTACTTCAACATTGGGGAACTACCGTAAGTCACAATCCATGGGGCCCTGAAGTTATGTACAATGGCCATATGGTGGCAACACCGGGCCCGGTTGCTTTTGGAGGGTACTTCTTTGGCATTACTGGTTTCCACGGTTTCCACGTTTTTAGTGGAGTTGTAATAAACAGCATAATGCTTATTAAAACAAAGAGAGGTGATTTCTCAAAACGAGGCCATTACGAAATGGTTGAGAAAGCAGGACTTTACTGGCACTTTGTAGACCTGGTTTGGGTATTTGTATTCCTTTGTTTTTATCTTATCTAAGTATTAATAATCTATTTCTCATTTTAAGAATTTAAAGAAAATTTATGTCTGCAGAATCAACACATTTAGGAGCAACAGAAGCTGATATAGCCCATGTAAAAAGAATATGGAAAGCTTTTTGGATTCTACTGGTACTTACCATTTTAGAGCTTGCATTAGGCTTAACGATCTATAGGATCGACCTTAGCGCTAATCCTAATGAGTCTTTGGTATTAATGATAAAAGGAGTAATATGTATTTTAACTCTTGCAAAAGCCTTTTATATTATTTCAATATTTATGCATCTGGGTGATGAGGTAAGGGCGATGGTTATGACTATAGGGCTTCCTGCACTATTATTTATATGGTTTATTATTGCTTTCATTGCTGAAGGTTCTTCCTACAGGCATTTAAGAAATACGGATGCAGGTCTTCGCCAGTATAAAGAACAGCCACAACAATTTCATCATCCTTCAGCAGAACCTGCCGCGCAGAGTGACAAGAAATTAGATTAAAAATTAGGTTAAAATCCCGGATTGTAAATATTTAAATTAGCTGTTGCCCTTCGCAATGGCTAATTTTGCTTTATACCAGATTATGAATAAGAAAGCTTTTATCGCCTTACTAGTAGCTATTTTATTACCATTAAGCGGTTATCTGCTCGTAAGCTATTACAGCGGTCGCGCTGTACAAATGCCTCACCGATATTTTTACGATAGTGTGAACGTGGTAAAGAAAGACGGAAAACTTACCTATGATACAGCCTGGCATCATGTAGAGAATTTGCACTTCACTAATCAGTTAGGGCAAGAAGTTTCTTTAGATGATCTGAAAGGAAAGATACTTGTTCTTGATTTCTTTTTTACTCATTGTCCTACGCTTTGCCCGAGGCTTGCTTTAGCTATGAAAAAGCTGCAAAACTCATTTCCTAATAATGATTCTATTGTTCAGTTTGTCTCAATTTCTATAGATCCTGAGCATGATTCCCTTCAACAGTTAAGATCCTGGGCTAAAAGATTTAATATTAATCCCGATAGCTGGTGGTTAGGTACAGGCAACCGGGATAGTATCTATAATTTTGCACTGAGCGAATTAAAAGCGAGTGTTGCAGATTCAAATATTGATACTGCCTTCATACATACAGATAACTTTTTTCTTTTGGATAAAGACAGAGTGGTAAGGGGTTGGTTTAGTGGTTTGGATTCTGTTGAACAGTCAAAACTGGTACGCGATATTCCACTACTAATGCTTGAAAAGGATAAGAAAAGATCATTTACAGATTTCATGAAGGGCCTTTTGAAAACAGGTTAAACAAACAAATGGAGCCAAAGATACAACGCAAATTTCCTCTTCCTGTTTTAAAAAAGAATGATAAGACCGCGCGCATTTTAATATGGTCAGTTTCAATTATTGTTTTTGTGGCAGTTGCTTTTCTTTCAGGAATTAAGTTTGATATAAAATTAAGTTTTGATCCACATATTTTTGCTGCATTTAATGCAGTTGTCAATTCATGCGTAGCAGTTTTATTAGTCGCAGCGCTGGTAGCCGTAAAAAAGAAAAGATATATTCTTCATAAAAAGATAATGATCACTGCGATCATTTTGTCTGTACTTTTTTTGATCTCTTAT
>DAHXOZ010000266.1 GCA_027364635.1 bacterium
AATGAAAGTAGCGTGATAATTCCTGCCAATCCTTCTATCAAAATCGTAAAAGGAGCGCTTGTTAAATGCGCCAATAAACCAACAATCAAACTACCAATCGGTAGCATTCCGCCAAATGCCATTACATAATAACTTATTACCCGGCCACGCATATTTTCTTCTACATTGGTTTGCAAGTACGTATTGGTTGTGGCAATAAAAGTAAGCAAACCCGCTTCTCCGATCATGATAATGAACAATGAAAGAGGCAAATAAGTAATATAAGAAAACAGCATCAGGCTCACTGAAATCAGCATTCCTGAGCCAATCATCACTTTTAATAAATTCCTTCCGGCATGTAACCTGGCTACATAAATAGCACCCATTAGTGCACCCAACCCCGAAATAGCATTTAGCCATCCAAAAGTAGTGGCATCACCCTTAAAAACCGCTTTTGCATAAACAGGAAGCAGCGTTAAGTAAGGCATAATAAACAGGCTAAGCATAGCCATTAAAATAATTGCATGCTTCAAGGCAGGATTTCTTTTTATATAAGTAAAGCCCTGGCTTAAGTTTTTCCATATGGGTTCTATATTCTTACTTCGCTCCGGTATATTTATTTTCATCATTAGTAATGTGGTTATTACAGCGATGAAACTTAAAAAATTAACCAGGAAACATATTCCTTCTCCTACTGTACTTAATAAAATTCCCGCAACAGCCGGGCCTACCAAACGTGCCAGGGTAACCATCGTTGAGTTTAGAGCGATCGCATTAGGTAAGTCTTGTTTATTTTGAACAAGCACAATCATTAGCGATTGCCTTGAAGGTGCATCAAACGCGTTGATTACACCCAGCATTATACTCAGTAAAATAATAATAACGATATTATATTGATTGGTTAGTACCACGAAAGTCAGCAAGCCTGCCTGTAGCATGGAAGCAAATTGTGTGACGAGTAACGTCCTATATCGGCTATGCCTGTCAACATAAGCACCAGCGTACGGAGATAAAAACATCATAGGTATCTGGCTTGAAAAAGCAACCAAACCCAACATAAAGGCTGAATGAGTCATCTCATAAACCAGCCAGCTCACTGCAATCCTTTGCATCCAGGTTCCAATCAGGGAAATAGATTGTCCACCCATGTACAACTGAAAATTCCGGTAATGTAATGCCCTGAGTGAAGGAGGTAATTTCATGAAAAATTATTGACAAGAATGCAGAAGGAAATCCTGGCTGCTTTAAACAAATTTACGAAAGCGAAATCTGTCCTGGAAAATCATGCTTGAATTTTCACAAAAGAAATTTGAAAGGAAGAAAAAAAATCTAAAAAGTTTTTTAAGGATGCCCTTCTTTCCTGGCCAGTTCGCCTTCATCAAGATCATTTTTGTTGCCGAGGTCCATTTCAGGGTCTTCTTCTATATCTTCTTCTGCCTGCTCAAAGGCTTCCAGGTTGTGCTTGTATTCTTCCGGATTTTTTATCACCGGATCTTTTTTGGGTTGTTTACTATCTTTCTCTTCCATGGTTATTGCTTTAAGTTTTTAAATACTAAAAACTATTAAATATTGTGCCAGTCTCAGCACTAAACAAAGCCAAAAGAAAGTTGTGTTGGAGCTGGTTTTTTATGGCGTTTTAAATCAGGAAAAGTTGGTGGCACTTGCTTTGAACCGATATGGAAAACTTCTGTTTCATGAAATCTAGAAGCCACCGTTATCTGCACATTGCCTGCATGTGTATTGAAAATTTCCTCTACCACTTCAGGTGAATTATTGTTTTGGGAAAGATGCGTCAAAAGCAAATGACTCATAAAATGCGGCTTATGCATAATAAAAAGTTCCAGCGCTTCTGTATTGCTTAAATGCCCCAATCCTCCTGAAATTCGTTTTTTGAGGTGGGAAGGATAATTACCATTTTGCAACATTTCTTCATCATAATTGGCTTCCAAAAAAGCCGCATGACATTGCTTAAAATAATGGATTACATTTTTACACGGCTTTCCAATATCAGTAAAAACGCCTACGCAAATTTTATTGTAACTGATCACAAAACTATATGGATCGCTTGCATCATGAAATTTCGGAAAAGCGGTCACAGATAAATTGCCAATGTTTACCGCTTCGTGTGCATTGAAAAGATTGATTAAATTGATTTCAAAATCCAATTTTCCGTTTCGCCGTGTAGCATCTGTAATATAAACCGGCAGGCGGTATTTTTTTACCAGGGTTGGTAATCCTTTGATATGATCTGAATGTTCGTGAGAAATGAAAACAGCCTTCACTTTTTCCATCAACAAACCAAGCCGCTTCATTCGCATTTCAATTTCCCTGCATGAAATACCGGCGTCCACCAAAACCGCTTCGGTTTCATTTCCTACATAATAGCAATTGCCGTTGCTCCCTGAATTAAGAGAAGTGATAAATAAAGACATCCCGGCAAAGGAAAGAATTTTGTGAGTTAAAAATTAAATCTTTTTCAATTCCTGCATAATTTTTTCATCCTCAAATTTTTTCAAATTTTTTTTGGAAAAAAATTGCCACCTTTAAAAAAACTATTAAATGAGCCTTCAATTAAACAGAACCACATTCGGAGATCCTGCCAACAAAGGAAAAACACTTTCTAAAGAAAAAGCTTATTTACTGCTAACCGAATGGGTTTTGAACGAAAAATTACGCCTGCATATGCAGCAGGTGGCACACCTCATGAAATGTTGGGCTGAAGAAAAAGAAGGCCTTGATGAAGAAGAACAGTGGCGCTGGGAAATGGCAGGTCTGCTTCATGATGCCGATTGGGACCAATGGCCGGATCAGCATTGCCGAAAAATTATAGAAGAACTGGAGCAACAAAATATTGATCCTGAAATCATTCATGCAATTGCCTCGCACGGACCCAATCATTTTGGTGTTCAGCCCGAAACCAGGATGGATAAAATGTTGTATGCCTTTGATGAATTATCGGGTTTGATACACGCCTATTCTTTAATGAGGCCTAATGGTTATGAAGGCATGGAAGTGAAAGGGGTGAAAAAAAGATTGAAAGAAAAATCTTTTGCGGCCAATGTTTCAAGAGAAGAAATTGTAGATGCCTGTTTTCGCGCGGGTATTGAACCGGAAGATGTAATCCGCTTTATCATTGATCATCAGCCGGCTGTTACCTTAAATAATTCTTTGTAAACAAGTTTGTTTACGTAAATTGACTTGCTTTTAAATTAGGCCAAATCGTATTGCTAAACCTCGTTTTCATCACAAACAAACTATTGATATGTCAGAAAAAAAATCCAATTCGCGCAGGAAGTTTATAAAACAATTAAGCGCCACTGCGGCGCTTGCAGCAGCAGGCCCTTTGTTATCAAATGCAGCAGATCTGCAGAAAAAGCAAATCCTGCAACCCAAAAAACGGATCAGCCCAAATGATAAAATACGGTTTGCGACAATAGGCATGGGCATTATGGGTTATAACGATACGGCCACCGCTTTAAAAGTTCCAAATTCAGAATTGGTAGCCGCTGCTGATTTGTACGACGGAAGATTAACCCACGTAAAGGAAAGATTAAAAAGCATGAAGGTGATTCAGAAGCTTTTTAAAGAAGGAAAATCATTTTCTCATTTTCCTTTACG
>DAHXOZ010000267.1 GCA_027364635.1 bacterium
AAGTCAGGTACTATCGGTTTAAAAGCAGGTCTTCATGCAATTACAGTGGGATATTTCCAACAAGCGGGCGATAATGTTTTGTCTGTTAGTTATGCAGGGCCGGGATTAAGTAAACAGGTGATTCCTAATTCTTCTTTATACAGGGTTTCATCATCAAATTTGTTACCTGCAGTCAATCCTTCTAGTACGGTAAACGGGCTTAACTATAGCTATTATGAAGCCGCAAGTTACAGTTCAGTACCCGACTTCAGTGCTGCTACACCCATAAAAACCGGAACGGTCAATACTTTCGATATTTCTGTAGCCAACAGAAATTACTCATACAGTATAAACTACACCGGCTATGTTAATGTACCTGCAGACGGACAATATACTTTTTATACTACTTCAGATGATGGTAGCAAATTATATATTGATAATGTTTTGGTAGTGAACAATGATGCGATCCAGGCAGCCACAGAAAAGTCAGGTACTATCGGGTTAAAAGCAGGTCTTCATGCTATAACAGTTGGATACTTTCAGCAACTAGGTGATAATGTTTTGTCTGTTAGTTTTGCAGGGCCCGGAGTAGGCAAGCAGGTAATACCCAATTCTTCTTTATACAGGGTTTCATCCTCAAATTTGTTACCTGCAGTCAATCCATCTAGTACGGTAAACGGGCTTAACTATAGCTATTATGAAGCGGCAAGTTACAGTTCAGTACCAGATTTCAGTACTGCTACACCGATAAAAACCGGAACTGTCAACACTTTCGATATTTCTGTAGCCAACAGAAATTACTCATACAGTATAAACTATTCCGGCTATGTTAATGTGCCGGCAGATGGGCTATACACTTTTTATACTACCTCAGATGATGGCAGCAAATTATATATTGACAATTTATTGGTAGTGAATAATGATGCTATTCAGGCAGCCACAGAAAAGTCAGGCACTATTGGATTAAAAGCAGGGTTACATGCTATAACAGTCGGATACTTTCAGCAATTGGGTGATAATATTTTGTCTGTTAGCTATTCAGGACCTTCTGTTGTAAAACAATTCATCCCTTCATCTTCATTATTCAGGACAACAGCCACCAGTCTTTTGAATCAGTCAGTTATGGTTAATCGTTCATCTGCTTTGATGTTTAATAATGATGGCAGCAATTTCCAGATGCAAGGGTTATTAAATAATTCTCAAATAGCTCCAGGTGTTAAAGTGTTTCCTAATCCATTCAGAAACTCAATCCAAATTGATGTAAATGGGGGTAACTCTTCTAAAATTAAATTGTCTTTAATAGATGCTTCCGGTAAAACAGTATGGATTAAGAATGTAGACTATTATACAACAAGTTTCCACAAAACGGTAAATACTTCAGCACTTCCTATCGGAGTGTATTTCTTGAAGTTGATGCAGAACGGTAATATAACTACAACAAAACTTTTAAAAGAATACTGATATCACATTATTAATTGGTTGGATAGAAAGAGAGGTTGTTTTACAGCCTCTCTTTTGTTTAGCAGATTTCTACTTACTATTTATTGAATACTCTCCTTTCCTAAAACTTTAACCAGAAAATTAGAGTGTCTTCATCTTTCTAATTAGTTTCAGCAAGAAAACTCTCTATTTCAATTCTGGCAATACTTGTAGCCTAAAATCATTTATGAACATTTGTGCGTAAGTATTGATTCTACTGCATTTCAGTACAATTTTTGCTCATTATTGGCAGCTAAAACTTCAATTATGCGCCAAAGATTCGAGCAACAAATAAATTTAAGAACCGTAGCCATTTCGGATGTAAAATTTCCTTTAAAGAGCCGTGACGAATTACCGCCGGTGTTGATGGCTTTGCAATATATTTTTATTACTCCCGATTTAAATAAAAAAGTTTTTGAGTTGCTGGAAAAAAAGGTCTGTAGTGATAAAAAGAAAACAGGCAGAAAGGGAATGGATCTTTGGCACATGCTGGTGCTGGCTGTAGTCCGCCATGCGCTTGGTACTAATTGGGACCGCCTGGAATATTTAGCCAACTATGATCTATTATTAAGGTCTGTAATGGGCGTACATGCCACCGCCTTTATAGAAGATGAAAAAATTGAATTCAGTTACCAAACCATATTAGATAATGTAAGTTTGATTGATGAAGATTTACTCTGGCAAATCAATCTGCTGGTAGTAGATGCGGGACATAAACTAGTTAAAAAAAAAGAAGATGAAGCTTTGAAATTAAAGACCGATAGCTATGCCGCGGAAACAGATGTTCATTTTCCTACCGATCTCAACCTTCTGTGGGACAGTGTACGTAAATGTTTGGACATGGTGGGAGCATTGCAGAAGATAGCTTCTTTGAACGGTTGGAGAAAAATAAAAAATATCCGAAAGGTGCTTAAAAGTCAATTCCGTGCTACTTCACAAAAAGTGTTTAAGGGCAGAGATGAACATCAAAAAAGACAATTTGTAAAACAATACCTGCACCGGGCAAGGATGCTGGAAGCCAAAGTAGAAGAAGTGATAAAAAATCAACCGGTAGCACTGGATAAGGAAGAAGTGATAAAGGCGATCATCGCAGAACTGGTGAAATACAAAAATTATGTAACAAAGTTTACAGATCAGATAGAGCGCCGTTTATTAAAAGGCGAAATGATCCCTGCGGAAGAAAAAATATTTTCAATATTTGAAGAACACACTGACCCGATAGCTATCGGGTGGTTAACCAAAGGCAAACTTAACAAGAAAGTAGAACTTGGACACCTGCTGCTTGTCACTTCTGACCAATATCAATTTATTATGGATTACAAGGTGATGGAAAAGCAAAGAGATGCTTGGCAGGTGAGCGGTTTATGTGAGCGAATCAAAAAGTATTATCCCGCTGAAAAAATCAAGAGTCATAGTTTTGATAAAGGCTTTTGGAGCAAAGGCAACCTTGCAACACTTCAGGATGCAGGCATAGAGCAAGTAGTACTTCCTAAAAAGGGCCGGCATAACAAAGAGGATAAAGAACGTGAAAGCGATGCTGAATATAAGAAGCTTCGCAATGCCCACAGTGCAGTAGAGAGCAATATCAATATGCTGGACCATCATGGGCTCAATCGTTGTATGGATAAAGGATTGCACGGCTTTAAAAGATACGCAGGGTTAAGTGTTTTGGCATACAACCTGCACATACTGGGCAACGCCCTTAAAGCCAAGGCAAAAGCTGAAGAAGAAAGGAGAAAAAAGCAAAGGCTGAAAGCAGCAGCCTAAAGTAAAAAAGAGAGTTATAAAAAGATATAACACGGATGCGTATGCGAAGTATAAAGAAAAAGTCCGGCTTTATTATAACTTATAATAATAACCTTAAATCATTTTTATAAAAGACTCCGGCATTTTTTGATAATAGCTCGTTTGAAGAAGCCATTGAAGCACTTATTAAAAATTTAGACCTCAACAATCAATTTGTTGTAGATTTTTTTTATAGTAAAAAGCTTAATAAAATTTCACTAAGCACTGAATTACAGTTGAACCTATATCGAATTCTGCAGGAGGGTTTAAGAAATATTATCAAATACTCAAACGCCGGAAACTTATCGGTTATATTAAGAGCAGAAAACAACAGCCTT
>DAHXOZ010000268.1 GCA_027364635.1 bacterium
AAACTTATCAAACGTTTTTTCATCTAATTATTATTATTCTTTTAGCTAAACCGTGATTGTAAAACTGCAGGATGTTTTTTGGATGTATCAAGTATGAGCTCACCGAAAAGTGTATTGGCCCAAGCAAACCATTTCCTGGTAAATTTTGATGCATCATTTTTATTAAAAGATTCGTGCATAAAACCCGTACCGGCATTAGAATGTTTCAGCATTTGCAAACAATGCTTTATCTCATTTGAATCATTACTGGTTAAACCACGCATAATGATACTCAAAGGCCATATCATATCCAGGCCGGCATGAGGGCCTCCAATTCCTTCTCCTGCGGTTCCTTTAAAAAAGAAAGGATTATTTTTTGACAGTACAAATTTTCTTGTATTCAAATACAGTGGATCGTTTTGATGAACTGCGTTTAAGTATGGCAGTGATAATAAACTCGGAACATTGGCATCATCCATTAAATTAAAACTTCCAAACCCATTTACTTCGTATGTATATATTTCACCATCCCACGCTGTTTTTATGATTGCATATTTTTTCAATGCATTTTCAACTTCATCTGCGAGGGACGTGCATTCATAAGCCAATTTATGGTTAGCTGAAATTGTCTTTACCATCTCTGCAGCATTTCTTAAGCTAACAACAGCAAAAAAATTAGAAGGAATTAAAAAAGGAAATATGGTCGCGTCATCACTCGGACGAAACATGGAACAGATCAATCCTACGGGCTTCACAGGATAACCGTAGCCGCCCAAAGGAACACCATCGGTTGCCCACGCAGTAGTTCTTTCAAATGAATACGGACCTTTCCCTTCTTTTCTTTGTTGCTCTTTAAAAGTTTTTACAATTAACCCGATGGATTCTTCCCACTTTTTATCAAACGGAGTTTTATCGCCGGTTTCTTTCCAATATTGATGCGCCAATCTTATAGGATAACAAAGCGAATCTATTTCCCACTTTCGTTCGTGAATGCCGGGCTTCATATCGGTGATATCACTTTTCCATTCGCTAATCTTATTCGGATCTTTATAAAAAGCATTTGCATATGGATCCAAATGAATACACTTTACCTGCCTGTTTATTACGCCTGCAATCAGTTGCTGTAAATGTTTGTCTTGTTTTATCAAAGGCAAATAAGGCCAGACCTGTGCACTGCTGTCCCGAAGCCACATTGCATCTATATCTCCTGTTATTACATAAGTATCAGGCTTCCCATCTATCATTTCAAAATCAACCGTTGTATCCAATGTGTTGGGAAAACAATTTTCAAACAACCAGGCTAACTCTGGATCAGCGATTAGTTTTTTAGTATTCCTGATTGCAGCTTCTACTGCTTCACTTGTAAATTTTCTTTCAGAAACAGGCGGTCGTTTGCTTACAAATTCATTTGGGGAAAGTGCAAATACTTTTGATTTCTTTAGTAATAATCCCGTGGTCATTAAACCGGTTGCCTGTAAAAATTGCCTTCTTGAATTCATAAATTTGATTTTAAAGAAGCAGCAATTTAAAGCAACTTTTTTAAGTGAAGGAGATGCAAGCCTGAATCCTTAATTTACCGGCACTTCAATGGTTGGTCTAATTTTATCATCAGCTACTTTTTCGTAGATCATTACTTTTACAGTCCAGTCGGGCAAAGAATAATTAAGAGCGACTTCAACTTTAAAAAGTTCAAGATCACGATTTACAGCATCCAGTTGTAAAATACTTGATGCAAAAGCCCTGCTTTCATCAGGTGTGTCATAACCTCCAACCAATTTGTAAGAAGTCTTGTCATAAAAGGTAAGCGTACAACCATTCAGTTGCTTGTAATATTCTTTATATTTTTCTACGGCTGTCTCATAATCTTCTGATTGAAACATGGTGGCCTGCCATGTGTAAGAATAGGGATCGATATATTTTGTGATAGAAGTTGAAATTGCGTCGGCAGGGGCCACTTTGCTTGTAAACTCAACGGTACTCTCGGTTTCATTGATAGTGTCGCCTTTGATGTTATTAAAATTCTGGTAATAATCGCGGGCCACTTTTTCAACAACCGGCTTTAAAGTATTGGGTGTTTTTTTAAAAGAAATCCGCGTTTGGGCTGTTGCAGTCATCGCCGGAAAAATCAGGATGGTAAAAATCATTTTTTTCATAAGAGTTTCATTTACGGGTTTTCAATAGATTAAAATAAGGTGCGATATTAATCCTTACTTATAAGAGATTAAAATAAAAATAATCCACACCATGTGAATAGTGAATTTAAAAATCGATTTAAAATAAAAAATGCCGCCTTTTCCGGTAGCATTTTTAAATAAAGTAAACAAACAAATAATGAGGATTCTTATTTACATACTCAGAATATATTTACATCCCCAACAGCTTATACATCTCGTCTAATTTTGGAGAAAGAATGATATCTGTACGACGATTTTCTGCCCTTCCTTCAGGAGTAGAATTGGGAGCCACAGGTTCATAGTAACTGTGCCCTGATGAGATAACCCTTGTAGGATCTACTTTGTAATTATTTACCAAAATACGCACAATGGCATTGGCACGCGCCGTACTTAAATCCCAGTTATCCTGGTATCTGCCACGAATCGGGATACTATCAGTGTGCCCTTCAATATTCACGGCTACAGTAGAATCAAGGTTAAGAACGGCAGCCAATTTTGATAATGCATCTACACCTTTAGGATTCACCACCGCACTTCCGGAGGGGAATAACAATTGTTCTGAAAGGCTGACATAAACTTTGCCGTCTTTTTGATAAACAGAAAGCTCGTTTGAATTAAATCCCTTTAAGGCATCAGCCATTCTATTCTTTAATTCCTGGGAAGCTTCCTTTTGCTGGTTCAGCAAATTTTGAAGTTGTTCCAATCTTTGTTGTTGCTGCTGCAAATCTTTCTGACTTTCACTCAGTTTGTTTTGTTGAGCGGCGGTCTGTTGGCCCAACTGACTGATTTGATTCTTAAGATCAGAAATTTTTGCTTTCTGATCATCAATGTTTTTTTGTAATGAGGATATCTGATCGTTAAGTGAAGCAACATTGTCATTCAATGCCGAATTGCGGTTAGCCAGTTCGGTACTGTCTGCCCTAAGCGTCGCTGTTTCCTGTTGAGATTGCTCCAAATATCTTTTTGCCACACAACCGGAAAGCATAAATATCCCGGCTATAATTACTAAAATTTTCTTCATGATTATTATTTTAACTCTTTTACTTCTAAAAATTATGCCAACAAAACTAATGATAAGACTCAATTGAATTACAAATAGTAAACTAACTTTTAGTAAACTAACTTTCAGATTTCAAATATTAATTATTTCTTTTTTAACCAGTGACTTCATTTCTGCAGGAATGTGGCTAAGGATTTCATCTTTCAGGCTTTGTATTAATTTTTCTTTTACAAAATAACGGTAGGTCACAAGCCCGACTTCCCGAACAGGCACCGGCGCTTTAAAATATCGGATATTTAGCTTTTGTTTTGCAGTCATTGCCTTTAAAGCAAGAAGGGGCAAAATGGTAATTCCCTGGTCTACTTCCACAATCCTTTTCAAGGTTTCAATACTTCCTGTTTCAAAATCCAATTGGC
>DAHXOZ010000269.1 GCA_027364635.1 bacterium
CTGCGCATCCAACACTTTTCCAACGTCACCAAATTTAGCGTTTTTAAAATGCTGTTTTACATAACCGCGATATTGTTTGCGTTAAGCAGCGCTACATTCGCACAGGAAAATGAAGGGGGCAACGCACATATTAACGTTCCGGCAGTTGTAAAAAACGCCAATATGAAAAAGTATCCCGAATCAAAAAAATTCCACATTACCTGGGAAACTGAAAATGGTAATTATGAAGCCAATTGGGGTGGTAAAGATGGGGAAGCAAACTCTGTTCAATATACTCCTTCGGGAAATTTTATTGAAATCGTAAAGGCAATTAATGTCAGCCAGCTTCCACAAACAGCGACTAGTTATGTAAAACAACATTTTAAAAACGCTAAATTTGGTGACGTTGGAAAAGTGTTGGATGCGCAGGGAAAAACATCTTATGAAGTTGAGATCAACGGAAAAGATAAAATCTTTGATGCCAATGGCAATTTTGTAAAATCAGAATAACCCAATAGTAAAAATTTAACGATATTAGCTATTCCGGGAAAATGGAATAGCTAATATTATATTAAGAATATGCTTAGACGCTTACTACTACCGCTTACTTTATTTTTTGCGCCGTTTTTCTCTTTTGGACAAAGTAAAGATCTCAATTATTTTATAAAAAAATCTCTTCAAAATAATCCGAAAATACCTGAGCTTCAAAACCTTATTTTACAAAACAGGGTTGATAGTGAACTGATCGTTGCTGCAAACAGATGGCAGGTTTCAGGAAACGGGAACGCTTACTACGCGCCAATTGTAAAGGGATGGGGATACGATGAAGTAATTACCAATAAACAACAACTCGCGGCTTTGGTGGCAGTAAATAAAAATATTTATAACGCTAAAAACCTAAGTCTTCAATATCAAAACCTGCAACTACAAAATGACTCATTAAACAATTCAGTTGCTATCTATAACCAGGACCTGAAGAAGTCTGTCATCAGCCAGTATATAACTACCTATGGCGATCAGATGCAATTGGATTTTAATGACCAGGTAATCCGCCTTTTATCCAACGAAGAGCAAATTTTAAAAGCGCTTACACAAAAAAATGTGTACAAGCAATCGGATTATTTAGCTTTCCTGGTAACACTTCAGCAGCAGCAACTTGCAAGAAACCAGTTGCTGGTTCAGTACAAAAACGATTATTCTACTTTAAATTATCTTGCCGGCATTGTAGATACTACCTCTGAAACCCTTTCTGCTCCTGAATTGCAGGTAATACCCAATTACCAGGCAAGGGAATTGCCTTTCTTTATAAATTATAAAATTGACAGCCTGCAAATTGAAAACCAAAGGATGATCACCAAAGTTCAATACCGCCCGAAAGTGAATCTTTTTGCGGATGCGGGTTATCAATCTACTTTTATACTTACACCGTATAAAAATTTCGGATACAGCTTTGGAATTAATGTAACGATCCCGATTTTTGATGGAGGCCAAAAGCAGTTGCAATACTCGAAATTAAATATTCGTGAAAGAACGCTTCAGAGAAACCGCCAATTCTTCAATAATCAATACCAGCAGCAGATTTTGCAATTGAATCAACAACTGAAAGACCTGGAAAACCTGACGGCTACGATACAAAAGCAGATCAATTACCTTGAAACCCTGATTAAAGTGAATGGGAAATTGTTGGAAACCGGAGACATCAGGATTACCGATTATGTATTGGCATTGAATAATTATATCACTGCGAAAAACCTGGTAGTACAAAACCAGGTGGCACGCTACCAGGTGATACAGCAACTGAATTACTGGAACATGAAATTGTAAATGAAGCTCAATGAAAAAATATTTTAATAAAGGGGTGGAGCGTTTTACTAAATGGTTGGTGAAGACACCAACCACGGAACTGAAAGAACATGAAATTGTAAATAAACTAGATTAATACTATTAAAATGAATACAAATTGGGAACCAGGCGCAAGATTATTTTTCGTATTATTTGTTAGTTTACTGGTTGGAAGTTGTAAATCTGCTTCAACAGGTACTTCTAATGATGAACCAGATGTGCGTACACCCGTTACCGTTACTAATGTATCTCACATGTCTTTGAACGAGTATATTGAGTTGAATGCAACCTCCGCTTTCCTTCAGCAGAATTTTGTAAAATCAAACCTGAATGGTTATATCCAGCAGTCAAATATTAAATACGGTGACTATGTTCACCGGGGACAGGTTTTATTTGTTTTGAAAACCAAGGAAGCCAGGGCAATAGGAAATGCGGTGAATCAATTGGATTCAAGCTTTGATTTTTCAGGTGTCAATGTGATTCGTTCCGGCGCTTCCGGTTATGTGATGCAGCTCAATCACCAGGCGGGAGATTATGTGCAGGACGGAGAACAACTGGCGGCGATAAGCGATTCAAAAAGTTTCATGTTTGTGATGAATGTTCCTTATGAAGACAAGCCTTATGTTTCGGTTGGTAAACAGGTACAGGTAATCTTACCTGATAATGAACAACTGGCGGGGATTATTTCTTCGTCTATGCCAATGGTTGATTCTGTTACGCAAACACAATCGTATTCAATAAAGGTAAACGCACCGCATACCATTCCGCAAAACCTGATCGCCCGGGTTAAGATACTTAAAACCTCAGTGAATGATGCCCAGACTTTACCCAGGCCATCTGTTTTATCAGATGAAACGCAAACCAACAATTGGGTGATGCAACTGATCAATGACAGCACAGCAGTAAAAGTGCCGGTAAAAACCGGGATCGAAAAAGGAGATACGATACAAATACTTTCCCCTCAATTTTCAAATGATACTAAAATTTTATCCGCCGGAAATTATGGTCTTTCGGATACTGCTTCAGTGATTGTTAAGCTTGCTTCTGACTCAACAAAAGGCGCGAAATAAGCCCCTTATATTTTTAGAAAGGTTTAAAAACTTATTGATTGAATGAATAATGAAAATGACCATTTAGAAGATTCTTCAGAAACCTCACCAAAGAGGAAGGAAGGATATTTTACGAAATATAA
Organism: bacterium; assembly: GCA_027364635.1. Taxonomy (GTDB): domain Bacteria; phylum Bacteroidota; class Bacteroidia; order Chitinophagales; family Chitinophagaceae; genus Ginsengibacter. The sequence goes on from DAHXOZ010000269.1 coordinate 3,014, forward strand.
AAGCCCGCTTACAGTGGTGGTAGCCGTTTTAATTTTGGGTGGCTTTTTTGCCTATTCCAAATTACAGACTTCTTTATTTCCTGAAATTACCTTTCCAAAAATAAAAATTATTGCTGATGCAGGCCTGCAGCCGGTTGACAGAATGATGGTAACCGTTACCCGCCCTTTGGAACTGGCCATAAAAAAGATACCTGACCTCGTAGATATCCGCAGCACCACCAGCAGGGGAAGCTGTGAAATTTCTGCTTACCTGGATTGGAAAGCCAACGTAGACCTTAGCCAACAGAGATTGGAATCAAGGATCGCCGAGATAAGAAACACGCTTCCGCCCAATGTGAACATTACCGTTCAGAAAATGAACCCATCTATTTTACCCGTTATGGGTTATTCGTTGGAGAGCAATTCCCTTTCTCCTATTGAAATGAAGAAGTTGGCGGTCTATACCATTAAGCCCTTTTTAAGCCAGGTACCCGGCGTGTCAGACATTGCCATAATGGGCGGCAAAGACCAGGAATTTTGGGTGAAGCTGGATATGCAAAAAATGAGTACACT
>DAHXOZ010000026.1 GCA_027364635.1 bacterium
CAGGTTTAAATATCGGGAAAAGTAAGGAATAATTTAAAAACTGAGTAAAAAGTTTTTTAATTGGTAAACGGGTACTTACTTATTATTTGAAATGGTTTATGCCAACAAGGCGCCTGCGGTGTTCAAATTTTTATGCTGCAATAATTGATCAACATTGTTCAGGGTTACCTCTGTAATTTGTTCCAGCGCTTCTCTTGTGAAGAAAGCCTGGTGTGCAGTTACCAGTACATTCGGGAAACTCATAAGCAACTGCAATGTATCATCGGCAATAATATTTTCAGACAAGTCGCGGAAAAAGATTTTCTCTTCCTGCTCATAAACATCAATTCCCAAATAACCCAGGTGTTGCACTTTCAATGCTTCAATTACCGCTTCAGTATCTATTAATCCGCCGCGGCTTGTATTAATAAGCATGGCTCCTTTTTTCATAAGGGCAAGCGTCTTTGAATTTATCAGATGATGAGTTTGAGGCATCAGGGGACAATGAAGTGAAACAATATCTGATTGCTTTAAAACATCTTCCAGCGGAAGGTATTGAATGCCTCTTTCAATTAATGAAGTATTTTGCTTCACGTCATATGCAATTACATGGCAACTCATTCCTTGCATAATTTTACAAAATTCAGCGCCGATATGGCCTGTGCCAATTACGCCAACGGTTTTCCCTTTCATGGTAAAACCAAGTAAACCATGTAAGGCAAAATTTTGCTCTCTTACACGGTTATAGGCTTTGTGTGTTTTTCGGTTCAGCGTAAGAATCATGGCCAGCGCATGTTCGGCCACTGCTTCTGGCGAATAAGCTGGAACGCGGCACACTTGAATATGGTTGGCTTTGGCGGCTTCAATATCTACATTATTAAATCCGGCACATCGTAAAGCAATTACTTTTACACCTTTTTGAGCCAAAACTTCTATTACCTGCCTGTCTACCTTGTCATTCACAAAAACGCAAATAGCATCTGTAGGTTCAACCGCTTGCACGATATGAGGGCCGAGATGGGTTTCAAAAAAAGTAAATTCAAAACCAAAATTGGCATTTCCCTTTATGAAAAATTCTTTGTCGTAAGGTTTGGCAGAAAAAAATGTAATTTTCATGCCGGTAAAGATAAATAAGCTTTTCCTGAGGCGTACAATTAAGTGTTTACTCCGGGATTTATTTCTGAAGTTTTACCTTTTTTACCAATTTTTGCAGTGTTGGGCAACATAACTGAAACAAAAGCGCCTGCACCTAAATTACCAAAAACGGCTTCCATAAATAATACAAACATAAGTGCATGGCTGTTTCCCTGTAAGGCAGGGGCTGGCTTTGCCAGTTCATTAGCAGTATGACTGATGGCCTCGTAGCCGGAGGGTTTCATCATGGCTAACAAAATAAAAATAATTACACAAGAAATAAGTGTACCCATTATTGTTGTAATGAGCCCCGCAGCTATCATTGTTTTGTTGCCTTTAGCTTCATCTTTTTTGGTGTGAAAATTTAAAATAAAAAATACGATCACAGCAGCAAAAAGAACATTGCCAATATATAACAGATAAATTTGTGTGTAACTATCCTGGCTTAGAAAAATAGTAGTGCAAATGAGGTAAAGTATGGCTGCTACAATAGAATACCTGAAATAGGAAAGGATTTGATTTTTGGTGAACATAACTATAAATTTTGTTGAATTAAAAAAAGGGTGTTTAGAGATTGAGAGGTATTAACTCACCCTATGATGCGATAATTTAGCTTTCAATAACTATCGCCCTTAAACAACTGTTGTTACACAGAAATCATGCTAATTTATTGCTTTACTGGTTCTTTGCTTTATTACAACTAAATTGTTGCATAAAATGCGCATATCGTAGTATTTATTAGTTTTGGCCTTTCTCATCTAACTGAATTTATGAATAAAAGAAAAAGTGTGCTTCTTGTTTTTATCGTTCTTGCTATATCAGCTATTTTTCATTTAATTGATATCTACCATTTTTATAGTATTTCTCCTTTATACCTGCGTATAACAAGATGGATTTTTATGGCTTCTTTGATCTTATACGGATTTTACAAACGCACACTTACTACCTGGATATTAATAAGCATGATTGCAGGCATAGAAATCGGTATTGATTTTCCAAAGTTTGCAACAGAATTAAAAGTAGTCAGCCAGGTCTTTTTAAGATTGGTAAAAACGATCATTGCACCAATCCTTTTTTCAACTTTAGTAGTAGGTATTGCCGGGCATTCAGATCTCAAGCAGGTGGGAAGAATGGGCTGGAAATCTTTGGTGTATTTTGAAATGGTTACCACTGTTGCATTATTCATTGGCCTTATTGCTATTAATATTTCCCAGGCAGGTGTCGGAATTCATATTCCACCCGGGTTTCATGAAGAACTTCCTGCTGCTGTCCCCCATACCTGGCAGGATGTAGTGTTGCATATTTTCCCTGAAAATATTGTAAAAGCAATGTATGATGGAGATGTATTACCGATTGTAGTATTCAGCGTTCTTTTTGGAATTGGTCTCGCTTTGGTAAAAGAAGAAAAACGCAAACCCATGTTACAGTTTTCTGAAAGCCTTGCAGAAACAATGTTTAAATTTACCAACATCATCATGTATTTTGCTCCGTTTGGCGTGGGAGCAGCCATTGCTGTTACGGTTTCCAATTTAGGACTTGATATTCTTTACTCCTTAATAAAATTGTTACTTACTTTATACGCATCGCTTGTTGTGTTTATTGGTATTGTGCTTTTTTTAATTGCTTATTTTGTAAAAATTCCAATAAAACAATTCATCCGTGCAGTGTCAGAACCGGTTGCCATTGCGTTTGCAACTACCAGTTCAGAATCTGCTTTGCCGATAGCGATGGAAAACATGGAAAAATTTGGAGTACCCCGAAAAATTGTTTCGTTCGTGTTGCCTACCGGTTATACTTTCAATCTTGATGGAACCACCTTATATCTTTCGCTTGCAAGTGTTTTTGTAGCGCAAGCTGCAGGCATTAATCTTTCATTTCCTACGCAGGTGATTATGGGCTTCACTTTAATGCTTACCAGCAAAGGGGTAGCCGGCGTGCCTCGTGCAGCTCTTGTAATCCTATTGGGAACCGTTTCTTCTTTTGGCTTACCACTGTGGCCTGTACTCGCAGTTTTGGGAATTGATGTATTGATGGATATGGCGCGCACCTCTGTAAATGTGATCGGCAACACTTTGGCAAGTTGCGTTATTGCAAAGTGGGAGGGAGAATTTGATCAGCAGAAGGCATTGGCTTTTGTTGCTGATTAGCAATTTCCATTTCTATTAGCAATTTTTGTTGTTTCTTTATCGGGTAAAATTGTTTAAGTGCCCTTGTAAAATTTTTTTGAAGTGAGTTTGATAGAAATTTTAGGAATAAATATAAAAGATCTTTTAAATCCGCAATTCTACATTGAACATGGAGGATTGTGGATGATCCTTTTTATCGTTTTTGCCGAAACCGGGTTATTTGCCGGATTTTTTTTACCGGGCGACGCGCTCCTTTTTGTTACGGGTATTTATAGTGAGCAAGTGGTAAGGGCTGCCCTATTTTATTCTAATAGCCAGTGGGTGAACTTAGGTGTTTTGTGGATTTTGATCACGGTGGCGGGCGTTCTTGGCAACTTTATAGGGTATTGGTTTGGGCTAAAAAGCGGGCCTTTTTTATATGAAAAAAAAGACACTTTTTTCTTTCGCAAAAAGCACCTGGTACAGGCACATGAATTTTATGAAAAAAATGGTGCATCAACAATTATACTGGGAAGATTTATCCCCTTTGTACGAACTTTTGCACCCATTGTAGCCGGTATCGTGAAGATGAACAAACATAAATTTGCTGTTTATAATATTGTCGGGAGTATGTTGTGGGTAGGCAGCATGTTGGTGAGCGGTCATTTTTTGCAAACGATGATTATGAAAGAATTTAATTTTGATTTAAAAGAGCATCTTGAAGTAATTGTTATCGGTATTATTGTGGTAACCACCTTTCCGGTTTTGTGGAAAGTATTCACTGGTGGAAAAAAGAAACCCAAAGTTGAATAAATAAAAATCAATGTTATTTCCTTGCCTGCTGTCAGGCAGGTTCGTTTACTGACTTAAAGTTTAAAATACTTTTTTAATTCTTCCGTTAAGCAATTATACCAAAAGAATATCCTTGAATTTAAAAACTCTTTATAGCAGAATGTTGGGCAGGCGGGTTTCTCCTGTTGAAATTAAAACAGATAGGTTTCTTATTATTCGTTTTTCTTCCATCGGCGATATGGTACTAACGACTCCGGTTATACGCAATTTGCGTAAGAAATATCCTAAGGCAACTATTCATTATCTCACCAAAAAAAAGTTTGCAACCATTGTTGAATCCAATCCCTATTTAGACAAAGTAATTTTGCTGGAAGACGATTTAAGCAATACCATAGAACAAATAAAAAGTGAGCAATATGATCATATTATCGATCTGCATCACAACCTGCGCACCATGCGGATAAAAAGCGCTTTACCTTCTGTTCCTTTTCATTCTTTTAATAAACTCAATATCGAAAAATGGATCTTCACCAATTTTAAAATAAATATGATGCCTCAAAAACATATTGTGGACAGGTACATGGCTACGCTTGGAAATTTAGGCGTCGCAAATGATGGGCTTGGGCTAGATTATTTTATTCCAAAAGGAGAAGAGATTAAAGAAGGAGATATTCCTTTTTCACACACGCATGGTTATGTGGCTATTGCCATTGGCGCTGCACATAACACCAAAAAATTACCGGTAGAAAAATTGCAAATGCTGGTTGAAAAAATTAATTACCCCATCATTTTACTTGGTGGAAAAGAAGATTTTGAAAACGGAGAAAAAATTGCAGAATCGGACGATGTAAAAATTTACAATGCCTGCGGCAAATTTTCACTCAATGAGTCTGCAGATATTGTGCGTAATTCAAAGTTGGTAATCAGCCATGATACCGGGTTGATGCATATTGCAGCGGCCTTTAAAAGAAATACGCTTTCCGTTTGGGGTAATACAGTTCCGGCGTTTGGTATGTTTCCCTATCAAACCCAATATGAAGTTTTTGAGGTAACTAAATTGTGGTGCCGTCCTTGCTCAAAAACCGGTTTTTCAAAATGTCCCCTCGGTCATTTTAAATGTATGAATCAACAATCTATTGATGCGGTAGTTCAAAGTGTTGAAGCCGGAGTTAAGAATTAATCATTACAGTAAACCAAGAAATAACCCGGATTTTTATTTTCTTTTTTCGGGGAGAATTTTCATTCGTGTAATACATGTTAAAAATAAGCGTTTAACTAATATTTAGTTTTAAAAAAATGATATTCGCAAGGCATTTAATCTGTGCAGTTAAAAAATGATTCGATTTAAAGTTTTATTGATCATCCTGTTTTCTTTTCTTTTTTCTCTTCAAACATTTTCACAAAAAATAACGGTGCATGTTTTTACAGAGAATTACAAGAATGTTCCCGGAAGCGATACCATTTATTACGATTTCAACAGGCCGCTTGCCTGGCAAGACTTCCAGGGAAAAGTGCCTGCAGGGGTTCCGTGGGGCGCCATGACTGCTTCAGGGTTTTCTTTTAATTCGTCATTGAGGCAGGAGGGAAATAATATAGATATTTCTGTTGGCGTGTATACTTTTTTTACCAAACACGATTCGTGGAAAAAACCGGAGGCAAATTCGCCTTATCACCTGGAACATGAACAGCATCATTTTGACATTACCAGGTTAGGTGCGGCAAAATTAGAAGATGAAATAAGGAAGGCTCATTTTACCGGGAAGAATTATAGAAGTTTGTTGAATTCAATTTTCGATAAAGTATACAATGAAGAAATTGCGTGGCAAAAGCAGTATGATCTTGAAACACAAAACAGTAAAGATTCTGTAAAACAAATGGATTGGAATAAAAAAATTTCTGGAGAGATAAAAAAAATAAAAAGTAATCCTGACGCAGAGTTGTCGTTTAAAAAATAATATCGTGCGTTATTCTTTTATGTTCACCATCAACACAGGAATTTTCAATTGATGCCTTACTGTATTTACAGTTTGGCCATAAACCAGGTCTTTAAAACCCCGATGACCATGAACACCTACGATCAACATGTCTGCATTTGATTCTTTTACCAATCTTACAATTTCCTTCGCAGGATTTCTAAAGCCAAGCATGCTTGTTGCCTTATAACCGTTTTGTTTCAATTGGGAAACATAGTGCGCCAGTTGCTTTTGATCTTTTCTGGTTTCATAATCAAAACTTTCGTTTCCCCAAAGGCGAGCCGACACACTTTCTACAACATGTACCAGCACATATTCTGTATTAGTATTTCCTTGTCCGATTGCATAGCTGATCAGCTTTTTATCATTTTCAGAAAAGTCAAGGGCCACTGCTATTTTGCGATATTGAGGAATATCAAAAGAGATATTTTGCATTTCGGGATGTATTTGAATTGATGCAAGTAGTTTGCTTTTTTTAATGATTGGCTCAATGACGATATAAAAAAGTAAACCCGAAAAAAATAAGCCACTTGCGATTATGATTACTTGTTCGAAAATGTTATTTGTTTGAAATACAGGCAGCGACTGGCTTACAAGCATTTTAAAATTCAGATATACAAGCACTGTCGCAATCAGCCATGAAAAAAATTTAGTCAGCGGACTGATTACAAATTTTCCCATTTTAGACTTATCACTTACAAAATGGATAAGCGGGATAACCGCAAATCCTAACTGGACGCTCAAAATTACCTGGCTTAATATCAGTAAATAATCCACTTTTGATTCACCATATACAAGGATCACAATTGCTGCCGGAATGATCGCGATCAACCTTGTTATGAGTCTTCTGATCCACGGGTTGATTCTAAGTTGTAAGTAACCTTCCATTACGATTTGGCCTGCAAGAGTACCGGTTACTGTTGAACTTTGCCCTGCAGCGATCAATGCGACTGCAAATAAGATCGGCGCAAAATTTCCAAGAAATTGCGGAAGCAATCTATGCGCTTCGCTCAGTTCGGCAACCTGCGAGTTCCCTGTTTTAAAAAACACAGCCGCTGCAAGTATAAGAATTGCTGCGTTTACCAGGAAGGCAATATTGAGTGCAATGGCGCTGTCAATATTATTAAAGCCAATAGCCTGTTTAATTCCTTTTTCTGTTCTTTCAATTCTTCTTGATTGAACCAGCGCCGAATGTAAATAAAGGTTATGGGGCATTACGGTAGCCCCGATTATACCTATGGCAATGTAAAGGGCTTCATCATTTTTAATAGTGGGTATCAATCCTGATGCAATTTCACTGATGTTGGGTTTTGCTAAAATAATTTGAATTAAAAAGGCAATTGCCACAATTGCAACAAGAGTGATAATGAAAGCCTCCATTTTTTTCATTCCCAACTTTTGCAGGTATAATAACAAAAAAGTATCTAAAACGGTGATACATACTCCCCATATGAGTGGCAAACCTGTAAGCAACTGAATACCGATGGCCATTCCTAATACTTCTGCCAGGTCGCATGCGGCAATTGCTATTTCTGCAAGCACATAAAGAATGAAATTTAAAAATTTAGGATAGGCTTCTCTATTAGCTTGCGCAAGGTCTCTTCCTCGTACTATGCCGAGCCTTGCAGATAATGCCTGTAATAGCAATGCCATCAGGTTGCTCATTAACAAAACCCAAATGAGTGAGTAACCAAATTTGCTTCCTCCCTGAAGATCAGTTGCCCAGTTACCCGGGTCCATATAGCCTACACTTATGAGATATGCAGGTCCCAGAAATGAAAAAATCCTGCGCCAGCCTGTGCGTTTCTTTGTATCTATACTGGAGTGGATTTCTCCAAGAGAATGATCATCATGGCTCCTTTCAATTATCATAAACAAAAATATTTTTTGCGGCCTGGCCGCTGATGATACAGTCGGGGTTCCTGGCTATTTTAATTTGGAGGGATCCGTCAAATTCAAAAGCCTTCAATATTTTTATTTGCGAGCCTATTGCGATACCATAATGATTGAGCATTTCCATCATTTCCGGTGTTTGATTACTTACCGAACTTACAATTGCATTACGTTTTAATGGCCAGTTTTTTAAAGCTTTTTGTTTTAATTCAATGATCTTTCCTTTTTCATCAGGTATGGGATCGCCATGAGGATCTATTTTGGGTTTACCCAGGTAGATATCTAATTTATTGATAAGATCGGGGCTGCTTACATGCTCCAGTTCTTCAGCGATGTCGTGCACTTTTTCCCATTCCATCCCGAGTTTGGTAACAAGGAAATATTCCCATAACCTATGGCGCCTGATGATCTTAAGCGCTTCATTGTTACCAGCCTCATTTAGCCGGAATCCATAATATTTTTTGTATTCAAGCAGTTTTTTGATTTTTAATTTCTTGAGCATGTCTGTAATAGATGCGGGGCTTGTATTTAAAAAATTAGCAAGTGAGTTGGTATTTACTTTTTCAGTTTTCTCCTGTAAATTGTAAATACTTTTTATATAATTTTCTTCGCTCTCTGATAATTTCATGTTGTATAAAAATAAATTTAGACAAATCTAAAAAATAATTATCGAACCTAAAAATAAAATGAATAATGAAAAGAAAATTTATAAGTTCGGGCACGCATTGGGAAAATGTTGTTGGCTATTCAAGAGCCATCAGGGTTGGTAATGTGATAGAAATTTCAGGAACAACGGCGGTTGATGGCGAAACAATTATTGGTAAAGATGATGCGTATGAGCAAACGGTTTATATTTTAAAAAAAATTGAAAAGATACTTCAGGAGGCAGGAAGCAGAATAGAGGATGTTGTGAGAACAAGAATGTTTGTTACGGATATTTCGAGGTGGCGGGAAGTGGGAGAGGCACATGCGCTTTTCTTTAAAGAAATAAAACCTGCAACATCCATGATAGAAGTGAATAGCCTTATTGATAAGGAACTTCTTGTTGAAATAGAAGTAACTGCTATGATCCAGAGTAAGTAATATTTATATAAATTTTAAACATTCATTTTGAATTTGTTATTTTTTTTAAAAAAGAGCTACTTCTAAATAAGTTAATTGAATGCGTGTAAAATTTACACGTCACTTTTGGCAAGGCAATTAATTTCTTACATTTTACGTTTATATTTGCGCCCTCAGCAAATGCTATCGACTATCATGACTTTTGAAAATTATGTAATTCCTTATGAAATAAATGAAAGATACAAGAAGAAAGTTGCTTACTTCTCTATGGAATATGCCATTGATCAGCCTCTAAAAATTTATAGCGGAGGTCTTGGTTTTTTATCCGGATCACATTTGAGAAGTGCATTTGAATTGCATCAAAATCTTATTGGCATCGGTATCCTGTGGAAAGAAGGTTACTATGACCAGGCAAGGAATATTGATCAGACCTTGAAAGTAGTTTGGATAGAAAAAGTTTATAATTTTCTGGAGGAAACCGGCATCAGGTTTCAGATCGATATCCATGACCATCCGGTTTGGGTAAAAGTATTATACCTCAATCCAAAAACTTTTAATAGTGCTCCGTTGTTTTTGTTGAGTACAGATGTACCGGAAAACGATTACGTTTCGCAAACGATCACCCATCGTCTTTATGATGGAAATGCAGCCACAAAGATTGCACAGTTTATTCTCCTTGGGGTAGGGGGAGCCAAGTTGCTTGACATCATGAATTATAACCCCGATCTGTATCATCTTAACGAAGCTCATGCTGTGAGTGCTGCTTTTTACCTGTACAAAAAATTCGGAAACCTTGAAGAAGTAAAAAAACGGTTGGTCTTTACCACTCATACTCCGGAAGAAGCAGGCAATGAAAAGCACGATATTTATTTATGCGAAAAAATGAGCTATTTCTGTGGTATGCCTCTTGATGAAGTACGCCAGCTTACCGGCATGCCCGATGATCTTTTCAACCATTCATTGGCAGCGTTACGTTTTGCTCATCTTGCCAATGGTGTTTCCCAGTTGCACGGCGAGGTAAGTCGCCAGATGTGGTACAAATATGATGGCATTTGTGAGATAAAAGCGATTACGAATGCACAAAACAAAAATTTTTGGGCAGACAAGCAATTGTACCGTGCACGTGAAGAACAAAACAATGACTGGTTTGATGACCGCAAAAGGCATTTGAAAAAAAGAGCACTTGCCATTGTTGCAGATCAAACAGGTAAATTAATGGATCCAAATGTTCTTACAATTGTATGGGCACGACGATTTGCGGGTTATAAAAGAGCTGAACTTATCACGCGTGATCATGCAAGGTTTGAAGCTTTATTAAATAATAAAAAGTACCCGGTACAGATCATTTGGGCTGGAAAGCCTTATCCGCTTGATTTCCCTGCAATCAACGATTTTAATCATTTAGTAAATCTCAGTAAGCAATATAAAAATGTGGCTGTTTGTACCGGTTATGAAATTGCTTTAAGTAAACGTTTAAAACAAGCTGCAGATGTTTGGCTTAATAATCCCAGGGTACCAAGGGAAGCCAGCGGCACAAGTGGTATGACGGCCGCAATGAACGGAGCGGTAAACCTTAGTACCAACGACGGATGGATCTGTGAGTTTGTCAATAATGGTAATAATGGTTTTGTGGTTCCTCCGGCAGATTATATGAACATGCATGTGGAAGAACAGGATAATTACGATATGAATAAAATTTATGAGATACTGGAAAACGAAATCCTTCCTATTTATTATAATGATTTTGAAACCTGGAGGCAGATCGTAAAAAATGGCATGAGAGATGTGCAATTTGCTTTTGACAGTAACAGAATGGTGGAGGAATACTACGATATATTGTATAAATAGCAGTTTGATAATTCCATTCGGGAATGAGTAAAAATAGTTGGATAAAAAAAAGACGGCCTTAAAACCGTCTTTTTTTATGTTGAGTGTGTAATTTTAGCCTCTTCTGTTTCCAAACATGCGAAGTAAGAAAAGGAAGATATTTATAAAGTCAAGATATAAAGTTAATGCACCAAGGATAGCCATTTTCTTTACATTATTGGCCGAAACTCCTTGTCCGTCGAATTCCAGGCCCTCACCAATCCTTTTTAATTTTTGTACATCATACGCGGTTAATGCAGTAAAAACCATTACACCAATAATACTGATGATATAATCCAACTGGCTGCTGTGTAAAAAGAAATTGATCACCATGGCGATCAAAACACCTATTACGCCCATCATCAAAATACGCCCAAATTTGGTAAGATCCTGGTTGGTAGTATATCCCATAACTGCCATTACTCCAAACATGGCTGAGGCTGAGAGAAAACATCCTAAAACAGAACCGGGCGTGTAGGCCATAAGTATAAAACTAAAAGTGATTCCATTAATAATAGAATATACCATAAACAAAGCCATTAGCGCAGTTGAAGAAAGTCTTTGATACGCGAATGACATTATAAGAACAAAACCTAAAGGAGCAAAAAGCGTTATTTTACCTAAACCGGTTAAGCCCACCGGAGAAACCAGGTAACTCATTAACTGAGTATTCACAGAAAATTGCCATGCGAATAATGCCGAAACTCCAAGTGCCACAAACATCAGTAAAAATACATTGGCTATAAATGAGCGTGTGCGAACCTCTTCGCCTGTTGGTACGTAAGTGATATTAGTAATATTAGAATTCTTGTTTGTTAGTTCCATTGTTTAAATTTTTACGTAAAATTATTACTCTTTTAATAAAAAATAAAAGAAATGAGAGAGAAATAAGAAATAATTATGAATAGATTAAGAGACAATTCTAATTGGAAATTTGTAAAAATAATTTTCTTTGAAATTTGTTCGTTTACTGTCTGGCAAAACTCACAATACAATCAAATTTATTATATCCGGCTCCTAATTTTTCAGCAGCAGCATTGCTGATAACCGTTATCAATCCATCATTTTGGCTGATATCAGGAATGGCATCTAACACTTTTGCATAAACGCTTTTTCCTGTAGTATTGTTGGTGATTTTTAAAACAGTACCGGCAGAGGCGTCATTACTGAAACAATAAAATTTTTCATCCTGCCATCCGCTGGTTGATTTAAAAACTCCTGCTGTTCCACTTTTATCAATAGTTGTTTTACCATTAATTTGCCTTTCATATAAGTTTTTAAAGTAACCTTCAGAACCATTAGTGCTATTGTTAGTTGGTGTTACCGTCAATGCTGTATTTTGAGGTTGCGGTGCCTCTGGTTTTGTTTCGGTAGTTTTAGTATTTTCAGGAGTTGTAGCCTGAACTGTCTGCGTTGTTTCAGTTTTTATTTCAGGTGATTTTTCGACCGGTTTTTCTTCTTTTGGCTCTGGCGCAATTTGTACATTGGCCATAGGATGTTCATTGGCTAATGAGGATTGTTCTTTATCGACTTTTAAAAATCCAACGATCATTCGATGGCCAACACTCAGTTCATCTGACATTAGATGATTCCATTTTTTAATCGAAGCCAAAGAAACTTTATTGTAATTAACTCCAAGCCTGTAGAGTGTTTCACCGGCAGTAACTGTATGGTATACAGGAACCAGTGCCTCATTGGGTTGTGCAATTTCTTCCTGGGTAAAATTATTTTTGCTTAGTGCAATTTTTAAAACCTGTCCGATGTTCAATCCGCTTGCGAAATGCAGATGATTGTAGCTGGCCAATTCTTTCGGGTTTATATTAAACATTCTTCCCACGCTATAAAAATTCTCTTTCGGTGTAACAATATGTTCAACATATAAAGAAGAACCTGTTCCTTTTATTTCAAGGTTATCTTGTTGTGCCCATAAAATACTACTTGTAGTGAATGTAAAAAACACAAGCATCAACCATTTAGACATAATTCGATTTTTTTCAAGTTCTTAAAAAAAATTTAATACTTAAATAAAGCATCTTAACAAAGATGTGCAAAAATATCAATTCTGAATCCAGATAACTTATGCATGAAGTTAAATTTTTTGAAGCATTTACTACTCAAAATTTATTTTAATGACGTGAACAAGTTTATATAACAGTAGTCATAAACGCTGTTGCCACAATTGTGTCATTTCTTCCTTCCAGGAAAAAAAGTTCCCTTTCAATATCTGTTTGCGCGCTTCCGTTACCGCATCAAGGTAAAACGCAAGATTATGAATACTTGCAATTTGCAATCCTAAAATCTCTTTAGATTTCATTAAATGCCTCAGATAGGCTTTACTATAAAAATTACTTACTTCACAATCAATTCCATCATCAAGAGGCGAAAAATCTTTTTCCCATTTTTTATTATCAATATTGATAATTCCTTTACTGGTAAATAACATCGCATTGCGGCCATTTCGCGTCGGCATTACACAATCAAACATATCAACTCCTAAAGAAATGCATTCCAAAATATTCCACGGAGTGCCTACGCCCATTAAATACCGGGGTTTATTTACAGGTAGATTATCACAACACAAAGCGCATATTTCATACATTTTTTCAGTTGGTTCGCCCACGCTTAATCCCCCGATCGCATTGCCTGTGGCTTCTTTAGACGAAACATATTCGCACGACATTTTTCTCAGATCATGATGCACACCGCCTTGTACGATAGGAAATAAATTTTGCGTATATCCGTATTTGTCTTCTGTTGAATTGAATCTTCGAAAACATCGATCCAGCCAACGGTTGGTCAGTTCCAAAGAAGTTTTTGCATAACTGTATTCACTAGCACCCGGCGGGCATTCATCAAAAGCCATAATGATATCGCCACCAATTATCCTTTGAATATCCATCACTTTTTCCGGTGAAAACAAATGAGTGCTCCCATCAATATGGCTTTGAAAAATCGCGCCTTCTTCTGTTAATTTTCTGGTGCCACTTAAAGAGAAAACCTGGTAGCCGCCGCTGTCGGTAAGAATAGGTTTGTTCCAGTTCATAAATTGATGCAAACCTCCTGCAGCTTCAAGTACTTCTAATCCCGGCCGCATATATAAATGGTAAGTATTTCCAAGAATGATTTGAGCCTGTACGTCCTGCTGTAACTGTTGCTGGGTAACGGCTTTTACACTTCCAACGGTGCCAACAGGCATAAATATGGGCGTCAAAATATCTCCATGATCGGTTGTGATTTTGCCGGCGCGTGCCTTTGTAGAATGATCAGTATGTTGAAGTTCAAATTGTAATGCAGGCATTCAAAAATCATTGTTTTAAAAGGTTGCAAAGATAACTTTCAAAAAATTCATTTTATCAACACCGGATGTTATTATTATTATTTTGCATCATTCAATAACGCAAGTATGTTTGCATCCAAATGAAACTGACTGATTTTTTATCTGATCCGGGAAGATTGATATTTCTATTATTCTGTATAATCACCTTTATACAATTATTTTATTATTTATTTTTCTTTTTACGGTTGGCTCTTTTTAAATCAAAGCCAAAAAATATTTCACAAACACATCCTGTTTCTGTAATCATTTGTTCCAGAGATGAAGCGGCTAATCTTGTAAAAAATCTGCCCGGATCGTTGGTTCAGGAATATAAAACCACCCATGAAGTGATTGTGGTTGACGATAACTCGCTCGATGAAAGCAAATATATAATTGAAGAATTTCAGCGAAAGTTCAGGCAGTTACACCTCATAGAATTAAAACAGGAAGCAAGATTTATTCCCGGCAAAAAATATCCTTTGAGCGTTGGAATAAAGACGGCAAAATATGAAATCGTATTACTTACGGATGCAGACTGTGTTCCGGCTTCAGAGTTTTGGATCGAAAAAATGCAGGAAGGATTTACAGAAGGAATTGAAATTGTTTTGGGTTATGGCGCTATGCACAAAAGAAAAGGACTGCTGAATAAATTAGTTAGATGGGAAACTTTCCATACGGCGCTGCAATATTTGTCTTATGCAAAAAGCGGTATTGCCTACATGGGTGTCGGCAGAAATCTGAGTTATAAAAAATCTGTTTTTTTCAGGCATAAGGGATTTGCTGCCCATAATCATGTGCCCGGCGGCGATGATGATCTTTTTATCAACAAAGCAGCTACTAAAAAAAATACAGCGATTGTTGTGGATAAGGATGCCTTTACTTTATCAGCCGCTCCAAAAACCTGGAAACAATGGATCAGGCAAAAGAAACGGCATTACACCACCAGCAAGTATTACAAAGCGGGCCATAAATTTTTATTGGGTTTATACGCTTTCTCGCTTTTTGTTTTTTATCCTTTATTTGTCCTTGCTTTATTTATTTTCGATTGGAAACTGGTGCTTGCAGTTTTTGGAATCCGTTTCCTGGTGCAGGCATTTATTATTTTTAAAACCACCCGCCAGCTCGATGAAAAAGATCTTTTTCCTTGGTTTCTTTTTTTTGATGTATGGATGTTTTTTTACTATTTATTTTTTGCTACTTCCATTTTTAAAAAACCAGCGAAGAAGTGGAAGTAGTTCTCAATTGGTTAAATTAAAAAGTACATTATTTGTTGGTTCACTGTTATTGACAGTAAAAAGCGTT
This sequence comes from bacterium, assembly GCA_027364635.1. Classification (GTDB taxonomy): domain Bacteria; phylum Bacteroidota; class Bacteroidia; order Chitinophagales; family Chitinophagaceae; genus Ginsengibacter. The sequence goes on from DAHXOZ010000026.1 coordinate 15,423, forward strand.
TGTGCCTTTCTGTTACGAATAAATTATAAAATTCTGTTTTGTTTATGGCAAAAAAAAATCCCTTCACATTGCTGTAAAGGGATTCTAAGTTTATAAAGCTTAAAAATGAGAAAACGGATTTTATTAATAACCCATATCACCCATTCCACCGCCCATTCCGCCACCCATAGGAGGCATTCCTGCTTTTTCTTTTTCAGGTTTGTCAGAAATTACACATTCTGTAGTTAACAACATTCCGGCAATTGATGCGGCATTTTCCAAAGCGATCCTGGTAACTTTTGTAGGGTCAATTACACCTGCAGCCAGCAAATTTTCATAAACTTCTGTACGTGCATTAAATCCGTAATCGGCTTTGCCATCTTTGATCTTTTGAACCACAATACTTCCTTCGATTCCGCTGTTAACAACGATCTGGCGAAGCGGTTCTTCAACAGCACGTTTGATGATCTGGATACCTGTATTTTCATCAGCGTTTACACCTTCCAATTTATCCAAAGCCTGGATAGCACGAATGTAAGCAACACCACCGCCCGGAACAATTCCTTCTTCCACCGCCGCTCTTGTTGCATGAAGCGCATCATCAACTCTGTCTTTCTTTTCTTTCATCTCCACTTCTGAAGCAGCCCCAATATAAAGAACAGCTACGCCGCCACTTAATTTAGCAAGGCGTTCCTGTAATTTTTCTTTATCGTAATCTGAAGTAGTTGTTTCGATCTGGGCTTTAATTTGGTTTACTCTTGCAGCGATATCTTTCTTGTTGCCTTTGCCATCTACAATAGTGGTATTGTCTTTATCAATGGTAATAGAAGCAGCTTCTCCTAAAGAAGTAAGATCAACACCCTCCAGTTTGTAACCTTGCTCTTCGCTAATCACAGTTCCTTTGGTAAGCACAGCAATATCCTGCAACATTTCTTTCCTCCGATCTCCAAAGCCCGGTGCTTTTACAGCAGCAACTTTCAAAGTACCACGCAATTTATTAACCACCAATGTAGCCAATGCTTCACCTTCCAGGTCTTCAGAAATAATCAATAACGGACGACCGCTTTGAGCTACTTTTTCTAGAATATGAAGAATATCTTTCATTGCAGATATCTTCTTATCGTAAATTAAAATATAGGGGTTGTCAAGTTCTGCCTGCATTTTTTCGCTGTTGGTAACGAAATAAGGAGAAACATAACCTCTGTCGAATTGCATACCTTCTACTACTTCAACAGTTGTGTCAGTTCCTTTTGCTTCTTCAACGGTGATAACCCCTTCTTTACCCACTTTCTTCATTGCTTCTGCAATCAGGCTTCCGATTGATTCTTCATTATTGGCAGAAATAGAAGCAACCTGTTGTATCTTGGCATTATCGTTTCCAACAGTTACAGATTGTTTTTTCAGGTTTTCAACAATTGCTTTAACAGCTTTATCAATACCGCGTTTCAAATCCATTGGATTGGCACCTGCTGCTACGTTGCGTAAACCTTCACTGATAATAGACTGAGCAAGTACAGTTGCGGTAGTGGTACCATCACCTGCAATATCTGCAGTTTTGGAAGCCACTTCTTTTACCATTTGTGCGCCCATGTTTTCGATTGGGTCTTCTAATTCGATTTCTTTAGCAACCGTTACACCATCTTTAGTAACCTGTGGTGCTCCAAACTTCTTTTCAATCACTACGTTTCTGCCTTTTGGTCCAAGCGTTACTTTTACCGCGTTGGCCAGCGTATCAACGCCCTTTTTCATTTTATTGCGGGCTTCGATGTCAAAAAATATTTGTTTAGCCATAATATTTGTTATTAATTTTTTAAAATGAATTAAGTGGTTTTCATTAAAATGTCTGAAGAGCGCATGATCAGGTAATCTTCACCATCGATGGTTATTTCTGTTCCGCCATATTTACCATACATTACAGTATCTCCTTCTTTTACCTGCATAGGTATCAGGTTGCCGGTTTGCTCAGCATATTTTCCTTTACCAACAGCGATCACAGTACCTTTTTGCGGTTTTTCTTTAGCTGTATCCGGAATGATAATTCCACCGGCGGTTTTTTCCTCAGCCGCGTTCGGTTTAACCAGAACTCTGTCATCAAAGAGCTCAAAAGTTTGTTTTGCCATAATTGTTAAATTTATTTAATTTATTATTTGGGTTGCAAATGTACACGAATAATTGTACCAAAGAATTTTGTCAGTTTACTTGGCAGGAAAATGAATTGTGTGTCAGTTTATTTGGGAAAAATATCCGTCAAAATTTCATTTTTGATTATAAAACTTTTTCCCGGCTGTAGAAAACAGAAACAAAATGATTTCTCAGGACTCATCAATTAGTTTCCATTGCTTTTGTAATTCAAGCATTTTACTTTCCGGTAAACGGGGATTTTCATAATGCCCTTTTCCCTTTTTTTGGCGAAAAGCTTCATAAAGAGTAACTGCGCAGGCGACAGAAATATTTAAAGATTTAATAATGCCTACCTGTGGAATAATAAAATCTCCGTCGGCATATTTTCGGATATTATCACTCACCCCAAAAGTCTCATTTCCGAAAACAAGCGCTACAGATTGGGTAAGATCCATTGAGTAAACATCAGAGGCGTTTTCGCCTAAGTGTGAGGTATATACCTTGTCGTATTTATTTTTGATCTCGCCAAAACATTCTTCCGCATTGGTAAACTGGTGAACTGAAAGCCATTCAGCAGCAGTAGAAGAACTTCTGTAACCCCATTTTTTGTGCGGCGGAATCCGATCATTCAGAATATAAATATCCTGGATGCCAACTGCATCACATGTACGCATTACGGCGGAAACGTTGTGGGGATCAAACACATTTTCCAAAACAACAGTAATGTCTGGCTGGCGGTGATTTAAAACTGAAGTAAGGCGATTGAAACGTTGTGGAGTCATAAAGGCAAAAATAAACTTCCTATAATTACAGATTTAAAACTTTCATTTAATGAAATAAACTTTTATTTTCTAAAATTTGCTATTTTTACAAAAGTGGTCATTATTTCCCATAAAGCGATCAGGGAGTTTGTAATTGAACATCCAAAATTATTACCTGCTTTAGAGCGGTGGTACTATATTACGATGAAGTCAGATTGGATGGTTTCAATGACATAAAAAAAGATTTCAATTCAGTAGATTCGGTCGGTAACGGTTTGTTTGTTTTTAATATTAAAGGCAATGACTGCCGGCTAATCGTGAGAATAATTTTCAAAACAAGAACTGTCTTTATTCGATTTATTGGAACTCATAAGGAATATGATTTAGTAAAAATAAAAGACCTCTGATATAAAATGAAAAAAATAACAACTGAGAAAGCCTATCAAAAAGCATTAACTGACGTTTATAATCTGATGAAAAAAGGAGAAAATAAAATAAGTGGAAAAGATGCTAAGGACATAAGTGCGCTCGCAAATGCTATACAGGATTACGAAAAGATGCATTATCCTTTTCCAATGCCTAAGACAATTCATGAGATGATAGAACTGAAGATGTTTGAGAAAAAAATTAATCGCGTAAAACTTTCAAAAATGTTAGGAGTGACGCAGCCCAAGCTAAGCCAAATTCTTAACAAAAAACGCGAACCTGATGTTCCGTTCTTAAAGGCTGTACATGAAAAGTTGGGAGTTGATGGAAATTTTATTCTGGAAAATGTTTAATAAAAATCAACTATTCTTCTTTCTTCACCAATTCTACCTCAGTAATAGGACTGAACAAAAACTGCTTTTTAGTCGACATGTCTTTACACAAAAAACGTGTTCTTATCTTTTTTTCTTTCTTATAAATGTGGCCGTTTTTAAATCTGAATAAACTTTCATCCGGTAATTCTTCTAATAAGTAAACGCCTGGTTTATGAGGGTCATATCTTTTTAAAACTCTCGTCAGTGGAGCCTCTGCGCACGAACTTGCTGCCGGGTTTCTTAGTGTTTTTAATAATTCTTTTTCAATATCAGCCGGGAATATTTTTTTTGAAATAAAGCGGGATAGTATTTTCCCAAATTCATTTTTCCACTGTGGGCCATGTGCCTGTATTTTATTCCCATATTTTTCATACGCAACCAGGTGACCAAGTTCGTGTAATAAGGTGATGAGAAATGAAAATTTATTGAGATTACCATTTACGCTGATGCGATGATTTTTATCCAAATGTTTATTCCGGTAATCGCCCAATTTGGTTAAGCGTTCGCGCGTTACCGTTAGATGCACTTTATATTCCACCAGGTAAAAGGTTACATCTTCAAACGAGCCTTCGGGTAAATAAGGATTAAGTTGATGTAAAGGAGATTCTATTTTAGGCATCGGGCTTCTTTCGGGCAATTTTCATTAATTGAATTACTTCAAGAGAAGTGTATACCAAATAAATTCCCATTGAAGTGAGGATAGAAGGTTTGTTGGTTTCTCCGCCCATCACCACGATGTAAATAACGATGGCCACCACTATTACAAACATTTTTAGGAGGAGCGAAGAATAAATTCCTCTTATAAAAGCATTGACATTAGAAGAACGCACCCCTTTTGTCTGAATATAAAAACCAAAAAAAGTCAAAATAAAAAGTATCGCGTTAGCAACTATTAAAAAACCAATATTAAAACCATATTCCTTTAAAGAATTTCCAAAAATAAATACGACCATGTTAATGAAAAGGAAAAGGCCTATGACTGGAATAAATTTTTTAACGAGAGATTGAATCATTTTTTTGAAGTGTCTTTAATTATTTTAATCGTAAGGCTAATGATGATCAACAGAGGCAGCAACCAAACAAGCAAAGGAAAAGAAAAATTCAACCATTTGTCTGATTTTAAACCAATAAATATTCCCAAAGCAATGCTTCCCAAAAATTGCATTCCCATGCCGGCATATTTCAATAAGTCACTGTTGGTTTCTTTTCTTGTTTTCAAGATATAATTTATTTCGTTTGGCCTGTTGATTTTCAAATATCATTTGAGGTTGTTAAAAATAAACGGGCTTCAGTATATATTGGCATATTAGCCTAAAATAACCGTATTTTTAAAATAATTTTGCAGAAAAAGAGTTCTTATCAGTAAATAAACTTTTTTTGCTGATTCTTACTTCGAAAAAATTAAAAATATTAATGAAAAGCCGGATCATTAAGTCAGTATCTCTTTTATTGATCTTCTTTTTTTTCTTGCCGGATGTTCATGCTCAATTGGGCAAAATTACTTTTGATTTACAAAAAGACAAACCGCAAAAATTTAAAGACAAGCCGCTGCGTTCAGAAAAACCGGAGGATAAAAAGCTACGTCTTGTTGGCAGATTTGTACAAAATACTACCAGTCATTATAATTATTTCTTTAATGCCAATAACAAAATTAATTCAGTAATTGAACTGGCAAGGATGGCAACCAAAGATGATTATTCTCAATTGCTGCCTTATTATAGTTATTCTCTCGATAACAGCGCGGCTCAAAAGACTCAACTGGATTCAGTAATCCTTGAATCTACCGCCGGAATTTTGCTTCATGATCTTAGGACCAATTGGGTGGATAATTTTTATTTACTCATAGGTGAAGCTTATTATCTGAGAAAGGATTTTGATTCCGCTTCAATGACTTTTCAATTTATTAACTACAATCTGGATCCAAAAAATAAGAAAAGTGATGACCAGGTAGTAGTGGGTAGCAATGAAAATGGCGGCAACAATTCTTTAACTATTTCAAGTAAGGAAAATAGAAATATAATTGATAAAGTTTTTTCCAGGCCTCCGAGCAGAAACGACGCATTGGTTTGGCAGGTTCGCACGCTTACTGATCTTGGCGATTACCCTGAGGCAGCAGGCCTCATTAATACCTTACGAAACGACCCGAAATTTCCAGGTAGATTGCAACCTTACTTCCAGGAAGTGCAGGGTTACTGGTTTTTTAAACAACAAATGTATGACAGCGCCATAGCTTATATCAAAAATTCTCTTCCCAATTCTTTAGACTTGCAAGACCAGGCGAGGCGCGAATATTTGCTTGGCCAGCTTTATGAAATGAATCATAAACAGGATACCGCTTCTCATTATTATAATTTGGCTATCAGGCACACTACAGATCCATTAATGGATATCTATGCCAATCTTAACCAGGCCAAAATGCTGAAAAGTAACGATCCTGCAGGGATGAATAACAGTATAGCGCGATTGTTGCACATGGCGCATAAGGATAAGTTTCTTCCCTATCGTGATATAATTTATTATTCAGCTGCTGAAATAGCTATGCAAAAACCGGATTCCTCTGAGGCTCTTTCTTTTTATAAAGCAAGTACGGTTTATAATGAAAATGCTCTTTCTTTAAAAAATAAAGCCTTCCTGAACCTTGCAGAAATAAATTATCAAATGAAAAATTATAAGCAATCTTATAATTTTTATGATAGCCTGCAGGCCGGCGATTCCACTTTGAAAAATTTTGCAGAAATACAATCAAGAAAAAACGCGTTGGGCCAAATTGTTAGAAACCTGAATGTGATAGACAGGGAAGACAGCCTGCAGCAAATTGCCGCAATGCCCGAAACTGAAAGGAATAATTTCTTAAAAAAATTATCGAAGAAATTAATGAAAGAGCGCGGCATAAAAGATGACGCCAACGATTATAATTCCTCTGCGGCATTTTTTAATAATCAGCATCAATCGCAGGATATTTTTGGAAATAATACCAGCAAAGGGGATTGGTATTTTTATAATAATTCGTTAAAGGCTCAAGGCTATAATGAATTCAAAAGAGTTTGGGGCAAAAGAGCAAATGTGGATAATTGGCGCAGAATGTCTGCATTGAATCAAAATTCTTCATTGGCTGATAATAATGCAGGATATGGAGATCCTATGGCACCCCGGCAGCAGTCAAATAATACAGATGTGGCAGAAGCTCCGATTCAACAGGACGTTTCAGTGGATGGACTACGGGCTAATCTTCCGTTAACTCAACCAAAATTGGATACAAGTAATTCTAAAATTGCACGTTCTTCGTTCCAGGTAGCAAAAGATTATCAAAATCTTTTGGAAGATTATCCGGCTGCAATTGACGCGTATCAGCAATCTTTAAAGCGCTTTCCTGATAGCTTGTACCATGGTGAGTTGTATATGAATTTATCTTTTTGTTACAAAAAGATTGGTAATGAGCAACTGGCCGATTATTATAAAAATCTTTTATTAAAAAACTTCGATAATACCAAATATGCAATGATCGTTTCGCACCCTGAATCTTTTAATCCGGCAAAAACAGATACCGCTGCAGAAAGGAGATACGATAACATTTATAATTTATTTATTGAAGGTAATTTTGATAAAGCCATCCGGGAAAAAAATACTGCGGACAGCCTTTATGGCACAAGTTACTGGAATCCGCAATTGCTTTATATCCAATCTGTTTATTACATTCAAAAGAGACAGGATAGTGCAGCTATGAAAGTGTTGCACCAGATAATTGATAATTATCCAAATTCGCCCATGAAAGAAAAAGCAATTACTATGATTGACGTTTTGGGCAAAAGAGACAGCATTGAACGTTATCTCACCAATCTAAAGGTAGTAAGGGCAAAAGAAGATTCGCAGGTGGTTGTGTTTGATGATTCAAAACCGGTGAATAATGTAACTGCACCGGTAATTAAAACTGAAAAACCGGTTGTTCAAAATGAAAAAGTAGTGGCTGGTAAAGCTGAAATAAATCCGGATAAAAAATTAGCGCCTCCTGTAAAAAAATCAGGATTTTTATTTGATCCGATGGAGCCCCAAAATGTAGTAATGGTTCTTACAAAAGTTGACCCGGTTTATAGTAGTGAAGCAAGAAATGCGTTTAACCGGTTTAACAGCCAAAGCTATAGTACCAATAAAATTGGGATTGTGAAAGATACTTTGGACAGTGAACGAACTTTATTGGTATTTTCTCAATTTCCGGATGCTGCAGAAGCTATTAAATATCTTGACAAACTTAAACAGGCATCACCAACACAGATTTCATGGTTGCCTGCTCAGAAGTACACCTTTTATATCATTTCTGACAGTAATCTTGAAGTTTTAAAAGAAAATAAAGATTTAGAGAAGTATATTGAGCTTCTGAATAATAAGTACCCCGGAAAATTTTAAACTTTTCCTGTCAGTGAAATTTAATACTTTTCGGTTTTTTAAAGAATAGAAAATGCAAAACCTTCCCAAGAAAAAAGCAAACAAAAAAAGTAAAATAAAAACAAGTGTAAAAATATTATGGACATTAGTGGCAGGCGGACTTGCGCTTTTTACCGTAGTACTTACAGCAGCTTATTTTGGCGTTTTTGGAAAATTGCCTTCGCTACAGGAATTGGAAAATCCGCAGGCAAACCTTGCTACAGAAATTTATGCAAATGATGGTAAAACCCTTATGGGAAAAATATATACCGAAAACAGGGTTTATGTTGATTATAATGACATTTCCAAAAATGTGATCGATGCATTGATTTCAACTGAAGATATTCGGTTTTATGAGCATTCAGGAATTGACCCGATTGCGCTAGGCAGGGCTATTAAAGGGTTTGGAAGACAAGGTGGTGCCAGTACTATTACGCAGCAACTGGCAAAAAACATTTTGAAACAGGGCCGTGGTTCGGTTTTGAAAAGGGGGATCGATAAAATTAAAGAATGGATTGTAGCCTTGAAACTGGAGCGCAATTTTACCAAGCAGGAAATTCTTGCTTTATATCTTAACAGGGTTTCATGGTTAAATGTTTATGGTATCAGAAATGCTTCATTGGTTTATTTTCAAAAAGAACCTTCAAAACTTACCCCGGATGAGGCGGCCTTATTGGTAGGAATGCTTAGTGGCCCTGGAAAATACGATCCCCGGCACAATCCTAAAGCCGCATTGTATAGAAGAAATTTGGTGTTAGACAGAATGGTTACTAATAATGATCTTTCTGCTTCTGAAGCTGAAACTTTAAAGAAAAAGCCACTGGGGGTTAAATACAAATTGGTAAATGAAAGCATGGGAATTGCTCCTTATTTCCGTTCGGTGCTTACTAAAAGACTACAGGATTGGTGTAATACTCACAAAGATCCGGCAACAGGTGAAAACTATGATCTTTACAGGGATGGATTGAAAATTTATACCACCATCGATCCCAAGATGCAATTGTATGCCGAAGAGGCTGTCGTAAAACACATGACCGCGATGCAAAAGATATTTAAGCGGCAACTTCCAAAAAATGTATGGAAGGGGGAAGATTATATTTTGAATAATGCTATGAAAGAAAGTGAGCGTTGGAAAAATATGAAAGAAAGCGGTGCTACAGATGCCGAAATCAAAAAGTCATTTACTCAGCCTGTGAACATGAAAATTTTTGCATGGAATAAAAACCGTGAAACTGATACGGTGATGACGCCGCTCGATTCAATAAAATATTGTAAGGAAATGATGCAGACAGGTTTTTGTGCAATGGATCCGGTGACTGGAGAAGTAAAAGCCTGGGTAGGAGGAATTGATTTTAAATGGTTCAAATATGATCATGTAACTGCTAACAGGCAGGTTGGCTCTACGTTTAAACCTATTCTTTATACACTGGCAATAACTGATGCCGGAATGACTCCTGATTCCTATATAGGAGGCAAACCGATTACACTTGCCAATAAAACAATTACAGGTCCGGGTGGCACAATGGCTTATTGCCTTGCAAAATCAATTAATGTAGCCGCTTTTGATCTTATGAGCCGGATTGGCCCGAAAAAGACGGTTGAATTTGCACACCAATGTGGTATAAAAAGCGATATACCGGAAGTGCCTTCAATTGCTTTAGGCTCTGCCGATATACAGTTAATAGAGATGTTGCAGGCCTACACCATGTTCCCGAACAGAGGGTTTAATACTGAACCAATTTATCTTTTAAAGATTGAAGACAGAAATGGAAATGTGTTGGAGACTTTTGAACCGAAGGTTAAACAGGTAATAAGCGAAGTGGATGCTTATACGATGGTTAAAATGATGGAAGGTGTGGTCGATTTTGGAACCGGAGGTTCAATGCGCTGGCGGTATGGTATAAATAGCCAAATAGGAGCTAAAACCGGTACTACCAATGATAATACCGATGGTTGGTTTATGGGTTACACTCCTCAATTATTGGCTGGCGCATGGGTGGGAAATGATGATCCGTTCCTGCATTTGCCACGATATGGTACAGGTGGCGGAAGTGACATGGCAATGCCTGAGTGGGCCTATTTTATGCAAAAAGTATATGCGGATAAATCTTTGGGTATTGATCCGAAAGCTACCTTTCAAAAGCCTGTGGAATTAAATAACAATCCAATTTATGCAGATCAAAATTTTGCTGCTCTTTCGCAGGAAGGAGAGGGGATTGATTCAGCAGATATACAAGGAAATGGGGATGCAGCTGATTATGCGGCTCCTACAGATGTTCCGGTAGAATCTGATTTTTCCAAACCTTCACCGTCTAAATCTTCTCCAAAGGAAGCACCAAAAACAATGGGCCCCAAAAATTATATGCCTGCACCTTCTCAGCCGACAAATGAACCCGCAAAAAAGCCTAAAAATGTAATGCCTAAACGTGGCAGTGCTAATAATGATTATTAATTACCGGTTGCTAAGTATTTAAAAAAAATATTATAAAAGCAGAATTGGTACTGCTATATTTGCAGCATAAAATAAAAAATAAAAATCTCGGTATGAAAAAAATACAACTCTTTTTTGCTGCTGCAATTTGTTTTTCGACGACAACGATCGGGCAAACAAATGCCTCATTAAAATTACCAACAGGAAAAACCTACCAGGTGGAAAATAAACTTGAAACCTCCAGTTCAACCGATGTGCAGGGACAAACCATGGAATCAAAAGCGAATATTACTTCCACTTACAAAATTGATGTAAAAAATAAGACAGGCGAAAACTATAATCTTACTAATACGCTTTCTCATATCAACATGAGCATGAGTATGATGGGCCAGGATATGAATTTTGATTCAGATAGTACCAATGATATGAATGGAGAATTTGGGTCT
>DAHXOZ010000270.1 GCA_027364635.1 bacterium
ATCAGTGAATTTGGTTCCACCGCTTGCAAAGCGCTTTATAAATGCAATGATTGTGGTGAGCCTTTTGATTATTTTAACGCCACCGATTATTTTTCCGTCAGGATTGCGGTACAACCTTTTTCTTACACCGTTTTCAATCATATTGCTACCCGGAACAAAAATCCAAAGGAGAATGTATGCGAAAAATCCAACGCCGGAGATCAGGAATAAAATCCTTACAAAAACAGGGTCTATGCCAAAGTAAGCGGCAATACCGCTACAAACACCACCAAGAATTTTGTTGTTCTCATCGCGATAAAGACGCTTGCCTTTCCAGCTCCAGTCGCCCTGGAAATAGTTTTCACCTTTTCCTTCCTTTGTAAAGGAAGACTTGCCATTTTCTGATTCACCCTGCTCTGCTTCTTCCAATTGTTCCGGCCGGCCCATGTTATTGATAATTGCATTTACATCATCATCCGTAATGCAGGTGCTACCACCTTTTAAACGTTCCTGGAACAATTCGCTGATGCGGCTTTCAATATCATTGATGATCTCATCTTTTCCTTCTTCATTGGCAAAATAGCGGCGCAGGCTTTCTATATATTGTTGCAGCAACTCATAAGAACTTTCTTCAATCGGCACTATCGTACCCTGAAAATTTATATTTATTACCTTTTTCATTTTAGTTCGATTTATTGGTTGTTTGTTGATTCTGAATTTTTGTTTTTGCCTGTAATGGTTTCCACCGCGCCGGCCAGTTCGAGCCATGTTGCTTCCAGTTCTTCATAAAATTTTGCACCTTTTTCTGTGAGTGAAAAATATTTTCTTGGAGGCCCGCTGTTACTTTCAACCCAGCGATAAGTAAGAAACTCAGCATTCTTTAATCTGGTAAGCAAAGGATATAATGTTCCTTCCAGGATATTGAGGTTGGCGGATTTCATCATATCGATAATATCACTTGGGTAAGCTTCTCCCAGTTTTATGATCGACAAAATGCAAAACTCCAAAACCCCTTTTCGCATCTGGCTTGCTGTGTTATCAATATTCATTTTATTGGTTTTTAATCTGGAGACTATTTAAATTCCAATACAAATATAAGGTGATTTATAATACTATGCAATACATAATACCTGTTTTTTGAAGGTAGTGTGTTTATAGCAGGCAAGGCAATTTCAATGAAAAGCTTTACTGCGAAGGATTTCAGCAGAAATTTTTGAGAAAGCTGAAACGAATAAATTGTTATAAATGGAGAAATAAATGTATGAATGGTAAATTTATGACTTCCTTCTTTTTAAAGGGAATTGAAATTAAAAGATATTTGCCCCATGCAAACTTTCATCGCTATTTTAAGAGGTATTAATGTAAGCGGTCAAAAAAAGATTTTAATGGCTGATCTGAAAAAACTTTTTGAAGATTTAAAATTCAGTGAGGTGCAAACTTATATTCAAAGCGGAAACGTGGTTTTTAAAAGCGCCGCTAAACTTTCCGACATACAACTTGCACAAAAAATAGAAAAAGCGATACAAGAAAAATATAATTTCACGGTGCCGGTAATAACGCGGACAAAAGAAGAAATCGAAAGAGTAATTACTGAAAGTCCGTTTGTAAAAAATAAACAAATTGATCTTAAAAAATTGCACGTCACCTTTCTTTCAGAGTTGCCAAAAAAAGAAAACGTCGAAAGTATTAATAAATCTGAATTTTCTCCTGATGAATTCTTTATTAAAGGAAAAGAAATTTATTTACACATTCCGGAGAGTTACGGCGAGACCAAACTTTCGAATAAGTTTTTTGAAAATAAATTGAAAGTGACTGCTACTACAAGAAACTGGAACACCGTAAACAAATTATTGGAAATGACTTCTCAGTAAATCAACAAATAATTGGAATTCCTGTTTCACCAAACTTCTAAACCTCTAAACTCTCTAAACCCCAAACCCCCTAAACTCTAACCCTCCTAACCCTCCTAAACCGGTTCTCCATCAGTCTCCTTTAAAACCGGCTTTTCTTTTTTCAATAAATGCAGCAACGCCTTCTTTAAAATCATTGGTAGCAGCGGCTTTCTGCTGTAGCAAATCTTCAGTTGCCAACTGCTGATCCAAATCCTGTTGCAAACTTTTATTGAGCGCTTCTTTTGTAAAAGCCAAAGCGCGGGTAGGTAAATTTGAAAGTTCTTTTGCCATCTTTTCAGCTTCAGCAGAAAGTTCTTCATCTCTAAAAACTTTGTAAATCATTCCCATTCTTTCAGCTTCTTTCGCAGAAATTTTATCGCCAAGCATCATGATAGCAGACGCTTTTCCAAAACCAATTAAGCGGGGCAAAAAATAAGTTCCGCCGCTGTCAGGAATTAATCCAATTTTACTGAAAGCCTGGATAAAACATGCATTTTCGGCGGCAATTACTACATCACAACACAAGGCAATATTGGCTCCCGCTCCTGCAGCCACCCCGTTTATAACGGCCAAAACCGGCTTACTTAAACTCCTTATTTTTTTTATGATGGGGTTATAATGTTCAGATAAAATTTGATCCATTCCCGGACCGTTAGCGTCGATTACTTCTGCCAAATCCTGGCCCGCGCTAAATGCTTTTCCCGCGCCTGTGATACATACGCAGCGAATGGAAATATTGGTTTCACATTCATCAAGCTTTTCCTGAAAATCCAACGCCATCTCACGATTGAATGCGTTGTACTTTTCCGGGCGGTTAAGTGTTATAAACGCAATTGAATTTTTTATTTCAAAAAGAATGGAGGTCATGGAGTTTAATTAGCAGGATTAAATAACACTGTAATTATATTTTCTACCTGCTGAACTTTTTTATCTCCAGTGACTAAAGGCATTTTCAAAAATTTTGCTGAAGCAGCAATAATGGCATCTGGTGTTTTAAGATTATAATGCAGTTTATATTCAATAGCAATATCTTTTATTTCTTCATTAAGATTTATTTTAGTAAATCGGTTTAAACCTTTTTGAAATTTCATTTTTTGTTCTTCTGTAAGAAAAGAAATGTGGCCTTTAACTTCAATTTCTGTTATTATAGAATAATGAATATTATTATCAGAAAGAATCTGTGTGGCCTTCAGGTTACTATTAAGCCAATAGATTAATATATTACTATCCAACAAAAGATTAACTCCATTCTTCATCACGAATTTTTCTAATTAATTTAACCGGATCAATGGATAAATTGTTTTTTAACACTCCACATAAATCCATAATTTCTTCTTTACTTAATTCTTCAGCAATTTTTTCTGCCTGTGCAAGTTTTTCTTTTATTTGTTTTACAGAATCCTCTTTTTCTATAACAATCGACATAACTTTTTTTTAAAGATACAAATTTTAATAAGATAAAAAGCGATCAAGTTGATGAGTAATTATAGTGTTTATATTATATTAAAAGATGACTTTTCTAAGAAGGTATAATCCTAGATCAACACTTTCATCGATCAATTTATCGAAAAAAATTACGCCGTAAATAAAATAATCAATGACATTTAAAATAATCAAAAGGCTCACCACAATCATTGCATTTATAAAGCGCTTTGCAAGCGGTGGAACCAAATTCACTGAT
>DAHXOZ010000271.1 GCA_027364635.1 bacterium
TGGTGGATGTTGACTGGATGGTAGAAGCGGACCAACCGGAATATCATATAGAAGTTGATAAAGAAAAAGCGATGCGTAGCTCATAAGGAAAGTAAACCTCATGTGCTGGAAGAAAGTCCTATTTATAAAATCTATCGTTCCTTCATCAGTCCGTTGTTAGAAACCCGTTGGAAACGCTGGACATTTATTATAACTATCGTAGTGATCTTGTTTGCTTCCTTGTCCATGTTCTACACAAAAGCTGTTGCGGTTAAAATGTTGCCATTCGACAATAAGAATGAGTTCCAGGTAGTTATTGATATGCCAGAAGGAACCACCCTGGAAAAAACGCAGGCGGTTGCAAAAGATATTGCAGACTACGTTTCCACCCAACCGTTAGTAACTAATTATCAGGCATACATTGGTACCTCCGCGCCGATTAGTTTTAATGGGTTGGTACGCCATTACGATTTACGAAGAGGCGATAATGTAGCGGACATCCAGGTAAATTTGGTTGATAAAAAAGACAGGAGCATCCAGAGCCACGGCATAGCTAAACTGATGCGCGGCCCTATCCAGGCAATTGCAAAAAGATACAATGCCAATGTGAAGATTGTTGAAGTGCCGCCGGGCCCTCCTGTTCTGTCAACGCTGGTTGCTGAAATATACGGGCCTGATTATAAAGACCAAATTAAAATTGCAAAACAGGTTAAAGATATCATCAGCAAAACAAAAGATGTGGTGGATGTTGACTGGATGGTAGAAGCGGACCAACCGGAATATCATATAGAAGTTGATAAAGAAAAAGCGATGCGTTATGGTGTTGCTACAGAACAGGTTGCCGCCACGGTTAATGCTGCCTTGTCAGGGCTGCCTTCCGGAAATATTTATCAACCGGTGTCGTATCATCAAACTGCTATTAAGTTAGAGTTAAGTGATTCAGACAAAGCAAGCTTAGATGACATTCTCGATTTGAAGATTGCCAATATGCAGGGCAACGAAATTCCCATCAGGGATTTGGTAACCGTAACAAGAGGCATCAAACAAAAAAATATTTATCGCAAAAATCAGAAAGAAGTGGTCTATATTTTGGCTGATATGGCCGGTAAGTTAGAGAGCCCTTCTTATGCCATTGCCAATATTTCAGACAGTTTAAAAAACGTAAAGCTTCCAAAAGGTTTTTCGTTAAAAGAAGAATATACCCATCAACCCGAAATGCAGGATAATTACTCTTTGAAATGGGATGGAGAATGGCAGATCACCTACGAAGTGTTCAGAGACCTGGGAATTGCATTTGCCGTAGTTATTTTATTGATCTACATTTTGATCGTGGGTTGGTTTCAAAATTTTACCGTGCCTTTGGTGATGTTAGCCGCAATTCCGCTTTCACTAATTGGGATTGTATTAGGCCACTGGGCGCTGGGCGCTTATTTCACAGCCACTTCCATGATAGGCTTTATCGCTTTGGCGGGTGTGATGGTCCGAAACTCGGTGTTACTAATTGATTTTATTAATATCCGATTGCGGGAAGGAATTCCTTTAAAGCAGGCCATCATAGAAGCAGGTGCCGTGCGTACAACACCTATCTTATTAACAGCAGGTGCTGTAGCCTTAGGAGCTGTAATCATTTTGTTCGACCCGATTTTCCAGGGACTTGCTATTTCACTGATGGGTGGAACGATCACCTCAACCTTCCTCACGCTGTTGGTAGTGCCGTTATTATATTATAGAATGATGCGCAAAAAATATCCAAGTAAATAATTAAAAATTCAATTTATGAAACTATTTATTGTAACCAGTTTGAAAGATTACCAGGACGCAGTAATCAAAGTATTTAAAGAAGCAAAGATTCCTGTTTTTAGTATAACGGATGTAGTGGGATTCAAAGACGATCATGCTGTAAACATTCTTGAAGACTGGTTTGCCAGCGGTGATGAAAAATTTGATTCAGTGATGATATTCAGTTTTACAACTGATGAAAATGCAACCCATGGTATGGAACTGATCGAAAAATATAACCAATCAAATGATACCGGGTTTCCAATAAGAGCATTTATTGTTCCGGTAGAAAAATCAAATCTTTAAAATAAAAAAAATGAAAGAAAGAATTATTCGTGCCGTTGCCGGACTTATTGTTTTAACAAGTGTGGTACTTACCTATTTTGTAAATATTAACTGGATTTGGTTGGGTGTTTTTGTAGGCGTGAATCTATTTCAATCCAGTATTACCAAATTTTGTCCATTAGAAAAAATCTTAGGTTATTGCGGCGTTAAGGATAAAGAAATTAAACAAAGCGGAGAGTTAAACTAACAGGCGAGAAGTGATGTTTAATTCTCCTTTTGCAAAACGTATATATTCATTTCATTTATAACGGTAAAGCCTAAACGCTTGTAAAGTTTAATGGCAGCTTCGTTATCGGCCCTGGCGTGAAGAAACGGAATATTGCCTTCCGATATAATTTTACGCACCTGGTCATTAATAAGCGATGTACCGTATCCTTTACCTGTATGATCAGGATGGGTACAAACAGCGCTGATCTCAATATAATTATATGGATGCATTCGTTGCCCGGCCATCGCTATCAATTCTCCTGAATTAAATATCCCTTTGTAGTTGCCAAACTCAATGGTACGTTTAAAAAAAGGCCCCGGCTGTGTCAACTCTGTTAAGGCAAGCATCTTTGGGATATCTTCTTTGCTCAATGAAACGATACCCGGATCGAAAACCGTTGGTACTTCTGTGTTATTGAATGTCATTTGTATTGCCGTCACGTGATTTAATAATTTCCAATAGGCAGGGATTTTGAGTTGATGATTTACAGGTATGAGAACGACCCGTCCTGCAGGAATTAAATCATACAATTCCCGGAATGATTGTTTATCATAATTTTTCAATCCTGCGAAAGGGCTTATTTCTTCAGGAAAAAATTTAACACGTTCATTGCCCAAAGCCAAATGGCTGTTTGCTGAATTCAGAGCATTCCATGCGGGATTATCAAGTATATGTGGTGTCATAATAATTCAGCGAAAATAAAAATTTGTTACCTTAACAGGATGAAAAGATTAGTCAGTACATCAAAAACGCCTTCAATTTTAATTCGCATTGTTGTAGGACTTATTTTTTTGTCGGAAGGAATTCAAAAGTTTATCCTGGCAGGGCCGGGTGTTGACCGGTTTACTAAAATCGGATTTAGTCATCCATCTTTCTGGGCTTATTTTACCGGTTCGTTCGAAATCGTTTGTGGCATCCTTATTTTGATCGGATTGGTAACCCGCCTTGCTGCAATCCCTTTACTTATAATAATGTTGGTGGCTTTTGTTACCACCAAAATTCCGATACTTATGGATAAAGGTTTCTGGGCGTTTGCCCATGAATACAGGACAGATTTTGCAATGACTTTGTTATTAATCTACCTGCTGATTTATGGTGGTCGTAATCATTCGGTGGACAGAAAACTTTCACATCCCGGTTTAGAGTAAACGGATAAATTAAGGTGGTGCGGGATAAAGGCCTTTGGCCAGTTCATCAGGTTCTATTCCCGGTCCGCCATGGCAGGTTACGCACATTTC
>DAHXOZ010000272.1 GCA_027364635.1 bacterium
GGGAAAATTAATTTTCATGTAAGTGTGAGTTGATGGTAATTGATTTTTTTATAAATAGTAAGAGATGATTCGTTTTAATTATTTCATCAAATTTTTTTCGGCTCATTTATTTCAAATGATGCAAAATTTATTTTACAGGTAATTTATAATGAGGAATAAAAGATCAAGCTATACTTCTCAATAAAATTTACAAGGTATTAAAATAATGGTTTGATTGATAAAAATAAAAATAGGCGAAAATTGTTGCTTTACTGGTTGTGATGTTTTTGTATAACACTAAATCAGTGAAAATAAATATTGGTTTTTTTGTACTATTACATCTTATAAAATAAATTTAAGAGTTATAAGCAACCCAAGGTGTGCATAGGAATCCACTAAACAGACCAAATTTCAAAGACGAAAATTATTTGTTATGAATGATTATTAGCATACCATTCTTCTGAACTAATCACTTCCGCCTGCCGTGGAAAAATTTTGGTTATAAGTACCCGTTGAACTTCCTCATCCTTATCTGCACAACAATCAGATAGAACAGTTATTTCATAATCCTTGTCTGCTGCTTCACGTAAAGTAGATAACAGGACCCCGCTTGTTGAAACTCCAGAAAGTACAAGATGTTTTATCTCAAGCGACCTTAGCACCACTTCCAAATCACTACCAGTAAAGGCACTAACTCTTTTTTTGGTTATAATAACATCGTTTTGCTCAGGTGCAATGGAAGCATGAACTTTAATTCCCTCTTCCGTATATAGGTTCTGAGTTCCATTCTTCAACACTGAAAAAGATTTATTATTCGGACTAACATCAGGGTATCCTTTTCTGAATCCGACAACTACATATATAACAGGCAGTTTACTGTTGCGAGCCGTTTGTATGGCTTTCTTAATAGATTTAATGAAGGGTGTACTATCCGTTAACATTTTTACAATAGCTTCCTGTACATCCAATATTAAGAGAGCAGTGTTTTGTTGTGTCCTATTTTCTTCCATGTTTTTATTGTTGTAATACTTATTAATTTGTATCGATTGATGTGTCTGATAATTCAAGTAGTTACAAAAGATATCAGTTTTATTCTTTCATTTTTTAGCAAAGTTTGTTGCTGATATAATACTTATGGTTAGCATACCTGCTAAAAATACAAGTAATAAAAGATTAACATCAAAAGAAACTTTACTTGCTTTGAAAAGAAGAAATCCGGTGATGAGATTGGCAAATGCCCATAGCGTATTTGTAAGAGGAGAAGACAAGCCTCTTCCCGGGGGTTTTGCAAATGGTGTTGGAAAGGCGTTGCCCGAAACCCCCTGTACCAAATGGGGAATTGCATTTAATAAAAAAACTCCGGCAAAAAATGCTGCCAAAAAATTGTACCAATGAATTGTTTCCATATTGTTTTGATTTATTATTTGTTTCTTCTAAGAAAATACACGAATAAAATGGTTATGATAATGGCAAAAATTCCCTGAAAAAGGATTGCATTAGCAGCACCCGTAAGTTCCGATATCGCTCCAATCAACAATCCACCAACTGGCTGAAGTCCAAAGAAAGCCATCATGAAAAAACTCAAAACACGACCACGCATTTCGTCCGATGCTTCAAGCTGAATAATGGTTTGGCTAACGGTTGTTTGAAACATCATAGCAAAGCCCGCGATTGCTACGAAGAACAGGGCAACAGGTAAAATGGTTATATGAGAAAAAGCTATCAGTGTCATGCCCAAAATCAATAGGCTGATAAACAAAATTTTAATCATATACTTATTGTTCTTCAAAGAAGCCAGAGCGATTGCACCAATCAACGAACCTGCCCCTATCATACTGTTGAGGTAACCGTAAGTGGCAGCATTTCCCTTAAACACAACTTTGGCAAACACGGGAAGAAGCGTGGTAAAAGGCAAAACCAACAGACTGACACTAGCGAGCAATAAGATGGGTATCCTCAACGAAGGCGTATGCATAACATAGTTGAACCCTTTTTTTATTTCGACAAAAGCATTATGGGAACGGGCTTGTGGAATAAAGGGGCTTACTTTTATGAATACCAATGCAATGATTACAGCTAAATAACTTAAGGCATTTATCAGAAAGCAAATTCCGGCTCCATATTTTGCCAATACAATACCTGAAACAGCAGGACCAATCAACCAGGCCAGCTTTCCCATCGAAGAGTTTAAGGCTATGGCATTTGCCAGATTCTCCTTTTTCTTAATTATTTCATTAACCAACGACTGTCTGGCAGGTAAATCGAATGCGTTAATTATTCCTTGCACAATGCTAAGGACAATAATACCCCAAACAGTATAATGAGTAAACAGCACCATAGCAGTAAGTAATCCAGCCTGAACTAACAGCGAAGTTTGTGTTATTAATGTCAAACGGTAACGGTTATATCGGTCAGCCGCAACGCCGCCAAACGGAGAAAACAAAAACGAAGGAAATTGTGTAGCAAACACCACCAAACCCAACATAAGACTTGAGTTCGTTTGGTCAAATATAACCCAATAAACAGCAGTTCGTTGCATCCATGTGCCTATTAAGGAAATGGACTGCCCCAAAAAATATAACCTGTAATTGGGATTACTAAATGACCGAAATGTATCTATTTTCATGCAATTTTATTCAACAAGTTTTGTGAAGATGTCAGAAACTTGAGCCAATATTTTTTTCTCCTCTTCCGTACATTTTTCAGGAATGGACTTGGCTAACCATTCGCTGGTCTTGTTTCTTTTTAACTCGATAAAATTCTGTCCTTTGGAAGTTGCCGAAATAAAAACCTTTCTTTTATCTGTTTCTGAAGGAATTTTTTGTATCAATTCAAGCACTATGAGCTTATTGATAATCTGCGACATGGCTTGTCCTGTTACTTGTTCTGTTCGAGCCAGTTCGGAAGGAGTGATTTGAGGGCTTCTGCTGATTAAAGAAAGCGTGGAACGTTCTGTTAAAGAAAGTTGTTCGTCGTGTTTCACTTCTCGTTTCATGACCTTTAAAATACGTGAGATTGACTCTCGTAATTTTGTTGCCAATTCATTATCATTTATTTCAGACATCGCAAATAATTGTAAGGTAGATTTGTAAATTTACTTTGTAAATTTACTTTACTATTTTTTACTATCAAAATCATTTAAACTAAGTTTTAATGATTTGATTTGATATTTTTTAAAAACATTCTCCTGTGTTTTCCCTTCGCTCATTGAAACGGATAAATTGAAATAACCCGAAACGATTATGATGATATTCTATTTGGCTTTTGTTCATAACTTCATCTGTAGTTTTTCAATCAGCTTTGGTACCATCAGAAGCATTTCAAATGTCCTGCTATTTCAAATGCTTCGCGATAGCAAACATTCCAAAAACACACAAACCAATTTATTTTATGAAAGAAATAATTTTAAATGATGGCAATAAGTTTCCTATAGTAGGTTTTGGAACCTACAAGTCAACCGAACAAGAGGGAGTTCAATCTGTTTCTGAAGGAATTTTTTGTATCAATTCAAGCACTATGAGCTTATTGATAATCTGCGACATGGCTTGTCCTG
>DAHXOZ010000273.1:0-2106 GCA_027364635.1 bacterium
CATGGTATGGGCGCGTTATGTAAGCCGGGCTATTCAATCACATATTGATGAATTTTCCGAGTCTGATTATGGAACCTGCGTAGTAAGGTTTATCGTGGATAAAACCGGGAAAGTGAGTGATGTACAGGCAACCACTATGAAGGGAACTAAATTGGCAGAGATTGCTGTAAATGCAATCAGGAATGGTCCAAATTGGGTACCTGCCCAACAAAACGGACGTTATGTAAATGCTTACCGTTTGCAACCGGTAACTTTACAAAACCCTGATCAATAAAATCGCTTTTTAAAACATAATTCAAAAAAACCGCCTTTACAACAACAAGGCGGTTTTTTTATGCCTTTAATAAAAACTTTAATTTCACTAAATGGCCTATCTTATAATGACAGTGAACCCACAAATAACCGGAATTTCTTTTGCTAAAATCGGAAAGAAAACCGGTTCAATTTTGTTTATTATGTAACTTGTTTAAATATGGAAAAGTGCCTGATCATTTATTTTATTTTTTGTGCTTTCAGTTGTTCCAAGAAAACTACTCCCTCACCTCCTCCGCCTGCCGGTAGTTTTTTGATCACTTCCATAAAAGTAGATAACAATGCTCCCAATCTTGGCAGTGATTTTTTCAATGTAAATTTAAACACGGTAATAAAAGTTTCGTTTTCCGCTCCCGTGGATCATTCTTCTATTGCATCAAATATTTCTTTGGTACAAACCAGCGGTGCCAATATTCCTGTAAATATTTCTTATTCAAATAAAGACAGTGTGCTAGAAATCCAGCCTTCATCAGCACTGCAGCATTTATCTAAATATATTTTTACTGTCGGTAAAGGATTACAATCAAACCAACAAGTGCTTTTAAGTGCTGATAAACCGATTACTTTAATTACCGGGATTGATACTACCGATAAATTTCAGCGGGTTTCTGATAGTGCATTGCTTGATATTGTTCAAAAGCAAACCTTTAAATATTTTTGGGATTTTGGCCACCCTGTTTCGGGAATGGCACGCGAAAGAAATACTTCCGGAGATATTGTAACTACCGGCGGTACAGGATTTGGAGTAATGAGTATTATTGCTGCTGTTAATAGAAATTTTATTTCGCGCTCTGAAGGCTTTGCAAGAATTGATACCATCGTCAATTTTTTGAAAAATAAATGTACCCGATATCACGGTGCATTTTCTCATTGGATAAACGGTGCCACCGGTGCTACCGTACCTTTCAGTGCAAAAGATAATGGTGCTGATCTGGTAGAAACTTCTTTTTTGATGCAGGGGCTTTTATGTGCACGTCAGTACTTCAATTCAACAAACGCAGAAGAAACCAGTTTAAGAAACAATATTAATGATCTGTGGAACAGCGTTGAATGGAATTGGTTTAGAAACGGAGGGCAAAATGTATTGTACTGGCACTGGAGTCCCGATTATAATTTTGATATGAACATGCAGATTAAAGGCTGGAATGAAGCGATGATTGTTTATGTACTGGCGGCTTCTTCCAATACTGATTCTATTCCTAAAGCGGTTTATGATGATGGATGGGCCTCGAATGGCGGAATGAAAAACGGAACTTCTTTTTATGGTGTACAATTACCGCTTGGTCCTGATTATGGTGGCCCGCTTTTCTTTTCCCATTATTCTTTTCTTGGTATTAATCCACATGATCTTAGCGATACCTATGCAAATTATTTTACACAAAATGCTGCGCAATCTTTGATAAATTATAAATATTGCATTGCTAACCCAAAGCACTTTAACGGATATAATGAAAACGATTGGGGACTTACTGCCAGCGACGATAATTTAACTAATTACTCCGCGCATTCTCCCACCAATGATGATGGAGTAATTTCACCCACTGCAGCTATTTCATCTTTACCCTATACACCTGTTCAATCAATGAATGCTTTGCGGTTTTTTTATTACAAATTAGGTGATAAGCTTTTTAAAACCTATGGCTTTGTTGATGCTTTCAATTTATCTGATGATTGGTTCGCTGATTCTTTTCTGGCGATAGTCCAGGGACCTGAAATAGTAATGATTGAAAATTATCGCAGTGGTTTATTATGGAATTTGTTGATGAGTTGTCCTGAAATTAAAAGAGGAATGAC
>DAHXOZ010000273.1:2203-3519 GCA_027364635.1 bacterium
ACACGACTTGGATTCCAAAGTCCGAATCTTTAAAAAAAGGTTTGTTTACTGTTGAAAAGTTGCTGGTCAAATGAATAATCAATCTAATAAATCTTATTTTTACAGAATGCGATATTTCATTTGTTTTCTCCTGTTTTTATTTTCATTTTGCGGCGGTTATGCACAAACGCAGAAAGCAGACCAAATCGAAAATCGTATCATCATAAACAAAAATCTTTCTGATTCAGAACTCCTCGACCTCGTTCAAAAACAAACTATAAAATACTTTTGGGATTTTGCTCACCCGGTTAGCGGTATGGCACGCGAACGTAGTAACACCAGTTTTGATTATGGAAATGAAGTGGTAACTACCGGTGGCACAGGCTTTGGGGTAATGGCTTTAATTGTTGGTGTAGAAAGAAAATGGTTGCCAAGAGATTCTGTCGCCAACAGAATTTTAAAAATGCTTAAGTTTTTATACAAAGCAGATTCGTATCATGGTGTATTTCCACATTGGATGAATGGCGCAACAGGTAAAACCATTAAGTTCAGTCGTAAAGATGATGGTGCTGATCTTGTTGAAACTTCTTATCTTTTTGAAGGGCTTTTATGCGCGAAAGAATATTTTAATCAAAACAATAAAGTGGAAAACGAAATCCGTGGCCGCATTACTTCTTTATGGAATGATATTGAATGGAACTGGTTTACAAAAAATGGCCAGGAAGTTTTGTATTGGCATTGGAGTCCCAACAACGGATGGGCAATGGATTTTCCTATTCATGGCTATAACGAAACGTTGATTACTTATATACTTGCTGCTTCTGCTACTCAATATCCTGTTTCTGCAAAAGTGTATCATCGTGGTTGGGCAATGAGTAATTTCTTTTTCAATGGTAAAAAGTTTTTCGGCTACACCTTACCGTTAGGTTTTGATTATGGCGGGCCTCTTTTCTTCGCTCATTATTCATATTTAGGCTTGGATCCGCATGGGTTAAAAGATGAGTATGCTAATTATTGGGAGCAAAATCAAAATCATACCTTGATCAATCATGCATATTGTGTAGAAAACCCAAAACACTTTAAAGGTTATGGAGAAGATTGCTGGGGACTTACAGCAAGTGACGATCCAAACGGCTATAGTGCTCATTCTCCTACAAATGATGATGGTACTATTTCTCCTACTGCTGCTTTATCTTCTTTCCCTTACACTCCTGAATATTCCATGAAGGCATTAAAACATTTTTATTTTGATCTTGGAAATAAAATATGGGGAGCGTATGGATTTAAAGATGCTTTTGATGAATCGAAAAACTGGGTGGCAAATTCTTACCTTGCCA
>DAHXOZ010000274.1 GCA_027364635.1 bacterium
GTTACAGCAAGAAATATCATTAAGAACTCCAGAAAATATTCTTTGAAATTTTTCTTTTTATGATGAAGGTCGGGATGATGATGTACTTCCATTTGTTATAATTAATTAGTTGAAATAAATCAGTTTTTATTATCGCGTGTTATAGGCAGTTTCCAATGTGTTTAATGTTTTGGTTAAAACTTTTACATCGAATTTATATTCTTGTTGCAGGTTGGAGATAAGAAAGTAATTATACACTTTCAGTTTTTTAATGTAAGCGCCAAGTTCTTTGGGATCAGCTTTTGAAATGTGCGCTGAATTTGGCACATCCGAAAGATTAAGGTTAACAAGATCCGGGAACTTTGAAAGCGCAATGTTGCCAAGATTATTTGTTACATATTTATCGGCAAAAATATTTGCTGATACGTCAATATCACTTTGTAAATCCATTGCTTTTGCAAGTGTAATGTTGTTATAATCTAATTGAGTTTCCCAGTCTGTTATTGCATTTACTGCATTTTGGTTTCGAATTAATCGAAACCCTTCAGCATTTAGCTGAGAGATTGTTCTTACAGTTTTAAAAAAATCATACGTCCATAAATTGCCCAATATAAATGCCTGATAAATTTCTTTGTCCTTACCTGCAAGTGAAGGCTGTTGCAATAAATTTATTTCTGAATCAAGCCATTTGCTGTGATAGGGAATGTTTTTATAAATATAATTGGTAAGCGTTGCAGAATCTTTTTTCATGTCTTGAATAATAGAAACGATATAATCTTTTTCCTTTGAATGATCGCTTATATTTTCCCTCATATTTTCAGCAATAAAACCAAGCGTTACAGCAAGAAATATCATTAAGAATTCCAAAAAATATTCTTTGAAAGATTTTTTTTCTACGTGTGGATGATGATGTACTTCCATGTTTTCAGTTTCGAGTTTTGAGTTTTGAGTTTCGGGTTGTGTTTCAGTTGCGCAATAGTTTCCTGTTGTGAAATATTTTTAGTTACCTCTTCCTGTTTAGAATTTAGTATTTCTTTTTTAGAATTTTCTGAGGGTATGTTTTCTTCACTCATAGAAGATGATATTCTTTTTTTAAAGCAGCTATTGCTATAATTGCCTGTAATCTTGCAGCGTTAAATATTTGAATTTCTACCCGGTAATTTCTGGAAGAACAATAAGCCCAGTTTCTTAGCTGTTGCCACAAATCTTTATCATAGCTAAGTAAAGGATAATTATTATTCATGAACCGCATTGCTCTTTCATCATTCACTGTAAAATTAATTGCAAAATCACCTAAAGAATCTAAAGAATTGAAATAGGACTGGTCAAAGACCTTTTGAACCAAGCTCCAATTTTCTATTTTTTGCGGTTCGAACCGGTTTTGACCTAAATAAATAACTTTTACTGACTCTTCATAGTTCATGATTTTTCGAATCAGTGATGTATCACCAAGATACCTTAATGCTCCTGAACTTTTTAACTGCTGAAGTGTGGCGTCACGAGAAATGAAATTCCAGCGGGCGCTTGATAAATATTCATAATAATAAAGTTTGCCTCCAACAATTAATTTAGGATCGTTACTTAGTAAATTTCCCAAACTATCTCCTGCTGTGATAATTAAATTCTGTACATGCGCAGCACGGTTTAATTCCACCGTATCACTTGCAAGGTCTTCAATCAGCTGGCTTGCATATTCTCTCGCACTTTTATGTTCAACGTAATGTTCACGAATATTCTCAGCAAAAAAGCCAAGCGTTACCGCAAGAAATATCATTAAGAATTCCAAAAAATACTCTTTAAAATTTTTCTTCTTATGATGAAGATCGGGATGGTGATGTACTTCCATATTTTTACAGTTTTAAATTTCCCTGATGTTTGATTTTTTTGTTTATGTTTTTAACCTTATTCTTTTCAATCTTAACCTTAGTAGAAAAAATCCTACTCATTCTATCAACCTTATTATCTTATTTTTTTAATGCCCTCTACCTGTGTTTTTTCTTCTATAATTTTTCATCATATAATTTTTTAAATAAGGTAATAAGGTTTGCTTCCAAATTAAATTTTTTCTACTAAGGTGTTAAAAAGCGCTACTTTACCTGATGAAAATATACCGCAAATAATATTATAATGAATTCCAAAAAATATTCTTTAAAATTTTTCTTTTCTACATGCGGGTGACGATGTACTTCCATTTGTTTATCAGTAGTTTTAAAGTGGCTTTTATTTCAATTAAATAACCTCTACCTAAAGTATAAACCAACAGCGTTACTGCTTATTAGCCTTCAACGAAACAAACAATTCTGCTTTTAGCATCCAGTTACCATTTCGTTTAATCCACATAGCAGAATAATTGCCCCCTTTGCTATAAGTGTGAATGCCGGTCCATTTTCCGGTTTCCCAGGCCATAGTATCATTATCGCTTATGATAAATTCTTCAGGAATTCTTACATAAACAACTTTAGGGTTGGTGTTAAAAAGTTTCTTCCATGAAGCTGAAATATTTTCTTTGCCGGTTTCATAAGTACCACGTCCGATTACCTGCACAAAATCGTCAAGCCAATATTTCGACATTCCATCTACATCATGCCTGGCAATAGCATTGTTTGATGCTGCCCTGTTAGATTTAATGATTGCAATATCTCTGTTATGCGTGTTTTGCGCAAACGATCGGTGAAAACATAATAGGCTCAGGAAAAGAAAGAGCACTTTTAATTCTTTTAAATTTTTCTTCCCATGCAAATGAGAATTTACTTTCGGCTGAAGATTTGCTTTCATTGCTTTTTATTTAAGATGATGCTTGCTTTTGTAGAAGGTTATAACACTGGTTGCTTTTGCCCGTAAAATATTTAATAAGGTGCTTTGTGCTTTTGTAACCCGCAAATACAATTGTAACTGGTTAAACCACTTGTTTAATAACTTTCTGTCACCTGAAAACAAAACCGGTCCATTCAAAGAGCTACTCCCTATGTCAGTACCATTAAGTGAAGACACATTCTCAAGGGGTGAGACTACTTTAAAGTTGGCCAATTCATTCAATGTATTTCGTACATTATCCTGCGCTTGCTGGTAAACAGTTGTTTCAAAATCATAATCATTCCTGTAAAGTCTTTCATAAGCAAGAATACTGTCAGCATCTTCTTTGTCAAATAATCTATAGCCTCCTGCATTGGCAAGTTCTCTTGTGGTGCGATCATTTGACAAAAAAGGCCTGTTTACTTTTGTATATTTAATTAATATGCCCATACAGGACGTTGCGTTAAGATTATTGGTAACTGTGTCATAACATTGATACATGCTGTTTAACCCGGTTATTTTGGCTTCATCAAATTGAATGATATCCTCCATTCTTGCCGTATCAGATTCGAGATCTTCGACAAGTGATTGAATGTATTGTTCGCTTTTCGCATGATCATTAATATGTTCTCTTAAACTTTCTGCAAAAAAGCCAAGCGTTACAGCAAGCGCAGGATAATGTACGAAATACATTGAATGAATTGGCCAACTTTAAAGTAGTCTCACCCCTTG
>DAHXOZ010000275.1 GCA_027364635.1 bacterium
ATGGCTCTTGTCATCGATTCTATAGCGCCTTTGGATGCGCTGTAAGCTATCACTTTTGGCAAACCATATTGCGAAGCCATTGAACTGATATTGACGATGCTTCCTTTTTTATTTTGAATCATCGACTTAACTACTTCTCTGGAAATAGTAAATATTGATTCAACGTTGGTTAGAATTATTTTATGAAATTCTTCATCAGTTACTTCTGTAAAATCTTTTTTAAGGTTAATGCCAGCGTTGTTCACGAGAATATCGATTTTGTTGTGCTGTTTTAAAATGCCAGCTATCAAAGCAGGAATGTTTTCCAGTTGATTCAGGTCAAATGAAATTGCTTCGCAATTCTCTCCAAGTTTGGCTTTAGCTTTTTTAAGTTTTTCTTCATTTCTACCGATAATGATTGTTTTAATTTGATTTTGTACAAATTTTTCTGCAATTGCATAACCTATTCCTGATGCGCCGCCTGTTACCACCGCTATCTTTTTTTCTTTCTTTCTTTCTGTCATTATTTTATCGTTTGTTTTGATTTATCATTTTGATTTTTCAGCTTTTTTTGGGGGTAACAGGATTTTGCAGTTACAGATTTAAAAATCTATTTCTAAAATTAAAAAAGTTTGATTTTTATTCGTTTACTGTTTATGTTATTTTACCCAGGGGCATAGGGTTGCCCGGTATGAAATTTGAGCTTCACATTCTTTAAGCGATCAAAATAAGCCTGGTTTCGCTCAGAAAAAAATATCGGTAATTTTAAAAATAATTTATTCATTCTTTTGTTTTTGACCCTGCTTTTTATTTTTTTGAGAAGAGGCCCTAATCAGGAATTCCCATCTCAGAATAATCGTATTGGTAGCATGTATAGTAGATGTTCCGGTAAGATGATTGATAAGAGTTTGCGCAGCCACTTCACCCATTTCGTAACCGGGGTAATTAATTGTGGTAAGGTTTGGCTCAACCACCTTGCTTACAGGATCATTGTTAAAACCAACAAAAGCAATATCAGCAGGAATACGAATACCGGCCTGCTTTAAGGCCAACATGCATCCGACGGCACAATTATCGTTGGCAACAAAGATTCCATCGGGCAGAGGCTTCATTTTCAATATTAGTTGGGCAGCGGCTTCCCCATCTTCAAAGCTCAGGTTGCCGGTGATGACATTATTTTTGTCAAATTTTATTTTATGGGCGGCCAGCGCTTCCTTATATCCGTTCAACCTTTCTTCATAAACATTTAATTTGGAAGCTGCGGTTATATGAACAATTCTTTTACATCCCTGGCTGATCAGGTGTTCAGTAGCTTGTTTAGCCGCTTTTTTGTTGTCGATCAGGATATTAGTGTAATGAGGATTGTCTATTACACGATCAAAGAAAATTACCGGGATATTTTTTTTGGAAAAAATATCAAAATGCGAAAGATCGGCAGTATCAAAGGCAAGCGATACCAGCAAACCATCCACCCGGTTGTTGAACATGGTTTTGGCGCTTGCAATTTCTTTTTTTACATCTTCTGAAGATTGGCTGATGATGAGATGGTATCCGGCACTATTTACAATGTTTTCAATTCCTGCAATTACGGATGACATAAAACTGCTATTCAGTTTTGGAACAATTACCCCTATCGTTTCTGTCCTGGAATTGCGAAGATTTCGTGCAAAACTGTTCGAACGGTAATTCATTTCTTCTGCCATCGCAAAAATTTTCTTCCTGGTTTTTATATTCACAACTGGATCATCTTTTAACGCACGGCTAACTGTCGCAATAGAGACTTTCAGCTTTTCGGCAATGTCATAAATAGTAACCTCTTTTTCTTTGATCATTATAATTAGTTCTATGAATGTTCAATATAAAAAGTTTTTAATTCAATTCTTTCTTTTATCTGAATAACTTTCATTTTTTCAATGATGATTTTCGGATAATAAGATTCGAACGTATAATAATGGTATTGGTGTTCTGCAAATTCCCAATTCCTTTCAGGTGATTAATAAGGTTACTTGCAGCAACTTCTCCCACATCAATACCCGGATAATTAATAGTTGACAATGCAGGTTCTACCAAAGTGCAGATAGCGTCATTATTAAATCCAACAATCGCAATATCCTCAGGGATCTTAATGTTGTTTTCTTTTAGAGTACGCATACATATCGCGGCTACAAAATCATTCGTAATAAAAGCGGCATCCGGTAAAGGATTCATTTTTAGCATTTTCATGGTCGATTCAATAGCGGCCCTTTCAGAAAGATCATTGATGATCAATAATTTTTCATCATAAGGAATTCCATTGTCAGCTAAAGCTTCTTTGTATCCTTTAAACCTTTTGGAATAAACATTTCGTTTAAGGTTTGATGTAATATGAACGATTCTTTTACATCCTTGTTGAATCAAATGTTGTGTTGCCTGGTAACCGCATTTATCATTATCAATTACCACTACTGTATTATTTCCTTCCTGTTCCACCCGATCAAAAAATATGACGGGAACATTTTTTTCTTCAAAAGATTTAAAGTGATCCAGGTTTTTTGTTTCAAGTGAAAGAGAGGCAATTAATCCATCCACTCTTTTATGAAAAAGGTTTTTTGCATTGGCAATTTCTTTGCTGAAACTCTCAGATGAATGCGCAATAATAAGATCGTATCCCGCTTCTGCAGTCACTTTTTCTATACCAGCTAACACGGAAGTAATAAAATTACTGTTCAATTCATGAACGATAACACCAATGGTGTTTGTTTTTTGATTGCGGAGGTTTCTCGCAAAATGATTGGTGCGATAACCCATTTTTTCGGCTAAATCAAAAATCTTCTTTTTTGTTCGTTTACTGACAACAGGATCATTTTTAAGAGCGCGGCTTACTGTAGCAATAGAAATATTCAACGCAGAAGCAATATCATAAATGGTAACTTCCTTCTTTTTTGACATTTACAATCGTTTACATATAAAGCAATGCTGTAAAGCTAATGAAAAATAATACTTTTACATTTTTTTTTCAAAAAAAAATGTAAACGGTTACATTTATCAAAAAAATGTTTACTTTAGCCCCGTCAACTGATAAAGAATTTTTTTTTCAATTGGCAAAATCGGTTGGCTTGGATATGGAGGACCCTTTAACAGCAAGGCTTTGATAAACTCCCCTGGAATATTGATTTGTTATTTAGTCAACAAAATGATCTCTTCCAGGAATTGAAGAATTAACGTTCCGGGGTGTGGCTCAAAATAAAGGGTGTAAAAAAAATTAAAAAAAGAAAACAACATGTATTGCTTAGATAATACCTGCAAAATTTTTTGCGTAACTATTGCTCATTTATAAATTTAAAACTGTTATTATGAAAGGTTTATCCACACAAATGCTTTTGCAGATCAAAAGCAGAAGCTGGAAAAAATGGTTTCCTTTTTGTCCTATTGCCCCTTTATTGGTAGTCACCAAAATGACACCATTGGCACCACGTGAACCGTAAATTGCGGTC
>DAHXOZ010000276.1 GCA_027364635.1 bacterium
TTTTGGTGCCTGCACCATCAGCGTGCATCACATTTATAAAATCAGTATCATTCCCTAAAAAATCAGGATAAATTTTGGGCATAATATTTATCCAAAACATCGTGCCTTGCGGAGGTCAAACCATTACTTCCAATACCGCTGTTATAACTTTTTTCATAAGTAGCTTGTCCAAATGAAGCCAAACCCACAATTACATTTCCCGCCTTTATCTTTTCATTCGAAATTATTTTCGACTTTGGCCACCTTGCCGTCATGGTGCCATTTACGGCAATGGTTCTTACCACATCCCCCACATCAGCCGTTTCACCGCCGAGGTAATGTATGTTGATTCCATGAGTTTTCATCAGGTCAAAAAATTCCTGTGTCCCATTAATTAGTTGTTCGAGCACTTCTCCGGGAATTAAATTTTTGTTCCTGTCGATGGTAGAATTAAAAATAATATTGTCATAAATTCCAACGCACAAAAGATCGTCAAGGTTCATCACCACTGCATCCTGGGCAATTCCTTTCCATACAGAAATATCGCCTGTTTCTTTCCAATATAAATAGGCCAGAATACTTTTGGTGCCTGCACCATCAGCGTGCATCACATTTATAAAATCAGTATCATTCCCTAAAAAATCAGGATAAATTTTGCAAAATGCATTTGGAAAAAGCCCCTGGTCGAGATTTTTTACTGCAGCATGGACTTCTTCCTTTTGTGCCGAAACACCGCGTTGGGAATATAATGACATGATTTGATTTTATAAACTGAACTGCGAAAATAAAACATATCAACTTCTTATCACTTATTGAAAACAGGGACGGATAAATAAATTAATTTTGCGACTTCTATGCAGGTACATCGTGATATAAACAACTTACCCTATTTTAAAAACGCCGCCATTACCATCGGCACTTTTGATGGCGTTCACAGCGGCCATCTTCAAATCATTCGACAGGTTAAAAAGGAAGCGTTAATAAATGAAGGAGAATCGGTTATCATTACGTTTGATCCGCATCCCAGGATGGTTTTGAACCAACGGGAAAACCAGGGTCCCATCAAATTGCTTACGACGCTTTCGGAAAAAACTGAACTTTTAGCGAAACAGGGAATTGATCATTTGGTGATTGTTCCTTTTACTGTTGAATTCTCGAATCAATCGGCTGAACAATATATTGCTGATTTTTTGGTAGCAAAATTCCATCCTAAAACCATCATTATTGGCTATGATCATCGTTTTGGGAAAAACCGTTCCGGCGATTATCATTTGCTTGAAAAATACCAGCAGGAATATAATTATGTAGTAAAAGAAATTCCTGAACATGTTTTGAATGACATTACCATCAGTTCTACCAAAATCCGGTCAGCACTTAAGGAAGGTGATATAACAACAGCTAAGGAATGTCTTGGTTATGATTATTTTTTTGAGGGAAAAGTAGTAGATGGAAATAAATTGGGAAGAACGCTTGGCTATCCGACTGCTAATCTTGAAATCGGTAATACCAATAAATTGATCCCGGAAAATGGGATTTATGCGGTGAATCTCGCCATTGCAAAAGAATCAATAAATGAAAGCTCACTTTTCGTTCCCGAATCATTTCACCAGGGAATGATGAGCATTGGCATAAGGCCTACGATTGCTGATAACAGGAGAACGATTGAAGTAAATATTTTTGATTTTAATGAAGATATTTATGGACGGATCGTTCGTGTGTATGTAAAATATTTTCTGCGGAATGAAGAGAAATTTGATAGTATGGAAGAGTTAAAAAAGCAAATTTCTTTGGATGAGATCCATGCGAAAAAATTACTGTTTGAGAATAAATCCTGATTTGTATTCTTTGTAGTGAACAAACAAAAAATGCAAATTCTTATTTTAGCCTGCAAGGTTTTTTTAATTTTGTAATAAGAATTAAATAACAACCGATGAGCACCACTATTGCCAAACCACAAATAGAAATAGACGAGGCTATCAAAGAATTGATTGAACACGAAACGGAACGTTGTGTTATCGTGCATTGCAGGTATTTTGTTCATGAATTAAGCGCTGTGAGAATATGGCCGAGTACTTATTTAGTACAGGACAATGGCCAAAAAAGCAAACTTCTTAAAACTTTTAATATTTCATTGATGCCTGACTGGACGGAACATTTTGTGATCAATGATTTCATTCGGTTCACACTTGTTTTTGAAGGATTGAGCAAAAGCTGTAAGTCTTTTTATTTGTTGGAGGATATCCGGGAACCCTATGCTTTTTACAGCCACCAAATCACGAGAAACAAGACTGATGTGTATATTACAGAAGTGTTTTGTTGAGAATTTTTTTTGGGAAAACTTAATGCAAAAGCGGAGCAATTACTCTCCATATAGTTGAAAAACTGGTTAGAATTACCAAAGAGCCAACAAGAATAAACATGGTTTTTAAAGGCACTTTTCCCACAAACCTTGCGGCTATTGGCGCAGCAATAAGGCCGCCAATAATCAATCCTGCAACATCAAAAAGTGGAATGCTCTTTAAGAAAATAAAAAAGGTGATTGAGCTTGCCAGAACTACAAAAAATTCGGCAAGACAAACAGATCCTACTACATAACGCGGACTTTTTCTTTTTGAAATAAGCGTGCTCGTTACCAGTGATCCCCAACCGCCGCCGGCAAAGGCATCCATAAAACCACCGGCAGTTGCCAGCCATCCTGCTCTTTTTACTTTATCATGGAGATTCTGTTTTTTAAACGCTTTTCTGATAATAAAAAATCCCAGGTAAACGGTATAAATTGAAACGGGAATGCGCACATAGTTCGAATATTTTTGCGCATAAAAAGCAAGCCCTGCACCGATAATTGCTCCTACAACTCCCGGAATTACCAATGCCTTGAATAATTTTTTGTTGAAGTTTCCAAAACGATGATGACTATAACCTGATACGCCACTTGAAAATACACGCGCAGAATGCACGCGACTGCTGACAATGGCAGGATTAACGCCGTTTGCCAGAAGAAAAGTAGTTGAGATGGTTCCATAACCCATTCCCAAAGATCCATCGGCCATCTGCGCAAGAAAACCACAAAGCATCATCAATAAAAAGGATTTTTTATCGACAATAGAAGGGATTTTTTTTGCGCCGTCAACAATTTTTTCTAATGGGATATAGGAAAGAACGGTATGGCCTAAAATCATGAAGAAAAAAGCCAGCAAACACCATGTTACAATCTTCTGCCATTTTTTGGTTTCAGGTTTTGACTCTTTAGTTAGTGTAGCTTGCTTTGCTACCAATACCTTTGTAATGTCATTCAGGTGTTTTACTTTTTCATCAAAATCGCCGTTCATTCCTGCACGAATGGTTCGCATATTTTTTAATACATCTTCCATTTCATCAGGAATAAAATGATTGATCACTTCTTTCAAACGCTTGGCAATTGTGGGAGAAGTTCCATTGGTTGAAATGGCAATTTTTATGCTTCCTTTTTTT
>DAHXOZ010000277.1 GCA_027364635.1 bacterium
ATGGTCGGCCGTATTTCGTGGCGTATTGCCTGTATTTTAGCATTCTTATTTTTGGCTGTTATCATTCCAAAGATTCTGTACTTACTTTAGTAAAACTCTATGGAAATAGCCAATGCGATACTACTGCGGGCAAGTATAAATATGTAATTGTGAATAATGAGATGACGCTTAGCGTACTTTCAGACAATTGTGCTGACAGGGCAGGGGCTATTGGAACCATGAAATTGGAGAAGGAAGAATGACGATGTTACGGATAGTAAAGCAATAATTATTTGCGATTTTTATTTTTGAAAGAAGCTTATAACATTAATGAACAAACGCAATTAGCTTCCTATTATAAAATAACTACTCTTCAAACTTTATCTTAATAAATGAAACTAAAGATTTACCAGGTTGATGCTTTTACTTCTGAACTGTTTGGAGGAAACCCAGCCGCTGTTTGCCCTCTTGAATCATGGATTGCAGATGAGCTGATGCAAAAAATAGCAATGGAAAACAATCTTTCAGAAACAGCATTTTATGTAAAGAATAAGGAAGGGTATGATATCCGTTGGTTTACGCCAACTGTTGAGGTAGATTTATGTGGTCATGCAACGCTGGCATCGGCTTTTGTACTGTTTAATTACGAAGGGCATAATGAAGATCAAATTATTTTCAGCAGTGCAAGAAGCGGAAATTTAAAAGTAAGAAAACAGGAAGATCTTTTAACCCTTGATTTTCCAACGGATAAAATTGAAAGAACCGATCTTGATCCTGAACTTTTGAAATGCTTTAACGAGAATCCTGCAGAAGCTTTTAAAGGTAAAACCGATTACATGTTGGTGTTTAAAAATGAAGAAGAAATAAAAAACCTGCAACCTGATCTTGCTGCCATTTCAAAGTTGAAAGCGCGTGGTGTAATCGCTACTGCAAAAGGTGATGAGGTGGATTTTGTCTCCAGGTTTTTTGGCCCTCAATCGGGTGTTAATGAAGATCCGGTAACAGGTTCGGCTCACACAACACTAATTCCATTTTGGGCAAATAAAACAGGAAAGAATAATCTATCCGCCATACAGCTTTCTGCCAGGAAAGGATTTTTAAAATGTAAATATGCAGGAGACAGAGTTGAAATCAGCGGACAATGCAGGCTTTATTTGACAGGAGAAATTTCTACAAAATAGTAAAGAATTAAAAAAGAATTCCTGTTTTATGATCGAATTAATTTAAGAACTGTTCCACAGTTAATCAGCTTATTTGAAAGTAACTATTTAAAAATGGAACTTAGTTCCTTTCTATTTATTGTAAAAGAATTAAGTCCTAGAATGTTAATAATTTTAAAACTCCTGATTTCTGTCATGATTATTGCTTAAATAAATGGCATGCATTAAATTTATACGATTTACTATTTTCTATGAGAAGGAATTTAATATTTATGCTTCTGATTTTTTGCCTTTCCTGCAAGGAAGAGAAGGTGATTGAAGCGCCTGTAAATAACCATAATATTTCTGTTCTCACCCAACACAATGATAATTACCGAAGCGGGCTTAATAACCATGAGATAAAACTTACCATTTCAAATGTAAATACAAAGCAATTTGGCAAGTTGTTCAGTTTACCTGTTGACGACCAGATTTATGCGCAGCCATTAGTAGTATCAAATGTAAACATCTCCAATAACTATCGCAATGTGGTTTATATCGCCACTGTCAATAACACCATTTATGCATTTGATGCAGACAGCGCCCAGCTATATTGGAAAAAGAATTTTACTCAACCCGGAATGAGACCGCCAAAAAATACAGATATGACGGGCGCGTGCAGTGGTAATTACCAGGATTTTACCGGCAATATTGGTATTGTCGGCACTCCTGTCATCGATTCTCTTTCTCATACAATGTATTTCGTGGCAAGGAATGTAGCAAATAATAATTTTGTTGATTACCTCCATGCAATTGATATTATTACGGGAGGTGAAATGGCGGGAAGCCCTGTACAAATAACTGCTACTTGCAAAGGAGGAGGTGCGGGCAATGTAAATAACATACTCACTTTTGACGGCCAGAAAGAAAATCAAAGACAGGGATTAACATTGGTAAATGGTATGGTGTATGTAACGTTTGCGGGTCATTGCGACTGGGAACCTTATCATGGATGGATTTTGGGATATGATTCCAAAACGTTGCAGCAGAAAATCGTTTTCAATGTTACTCCGGAAGGAACTGACGGAGGTATTTGGGAAAGTGGAATGGGAATGGCAGCCGATAAAGAAGGTAACCTTTATGTAGCTGTTGGCAATGGAACAGTTGGCTTAAATGGCGATCCAACTAATTTAACCAATCGCGGAGAAAGTGCTTTGAAACTTGCTCCGTCAGGAAATACACTTCAAATTCTTAGTTATTTTACTCCGTATAATTTTCAATACCTGGAAGATAACGATTTCGATTATGGTGGTATGGGTGCCTTGTTAATACCGAATTCCAATTATTTTTTTACGGGAGGTAAAGACGGAAATCTCTATTTATTAAACAAGGATAATATGGGCGGTTATTCTCCCAGTGCTAACAATGTTCAACAAAACATCAGTCTTGGATCGGCTGCAATGTTACATTCACAGGCAACTTATTATAAAGGAACTTCAACTGAATATTTATATGTTTGGTCGGAAAATGACCAGTTAAGATCTTTCCCATTTAACAGGAGCGCCAATATGCTTGACGTTTCCAAACAAAAAGTATCTTCAGTAGCCGGACCTGTCGGCGAGAGCGGGGCAATATTGGCCGTCTCATCAAATGGGGATCTTCCTGGAACAGGGATTGTATGGGCTTCTCATCCTGTTTCCGGAGATGCTAACGTTCAAACCCGGCCTGGAATTTTACGGGCTTTTGATGCGGAAGATGTTACAAAAGAACTTTGGAATAATAGCCAAAACCCAAATGATGCCACAGGAAATTATGCTAAATTTTGTTCGCCCACCATTGCAAATGGTCACGTTTACCTGGGAACCTTCTCTAACCAATTGATAGTTTACGGGCTCAAATAATATTTCAAAAGTTGCCAATCAAAGAATATATTCGTCTATACATTACCGTTTCATACTAAGAATCATTCTTTATTAATAGGCTACTACATACGGTGAAACGTTTTTTTTAAAGCAAAAGAAGTTTACCGAAGCCAGTTTTAGTATACTTCTTGTAAACCATTGCTTAAAAAGAATTTCAAAGAATTTTTACTAACTTTTTTTCAGTATTATAACTTGAAATTTATGACTACAGAAATCATCAGCAAGGGCTCTCTCAGAATAGGACAGTTTGCGAAACTAAAAATTGATAGTAAACCACTAGCGTTTTGATGTTATAAATAAAAGTTCTTTGAAAGTATTGTCAGTATTGAGTTTGCAAAGATTTTAAGCCTAAGACGATTTGATTTTTTGAGAAGTTTTAATTTTATATTTACCTGATAAT
>DAHXOZ010000278.1 GCA_027364635.1 bacterium
GCGATGCGTTATGATGAAAAGACCAGGGGATTCAATGCTATCACTTTTGCAGTAATGACTGTTTTTTCTTCCGGCGTATCCCTATATGCATTGGCCATGTTATTAAATGTTATTTTAGGCTGGGATTTTAATGTATCGGTTTTTCTTGCGGCTGGTATTGTATTAGCTTACACTTTTTTGGGTGGCCTTACCAGTGCAGTATACAATGAAGTGCTTCAGTTCTTCCTTATTGTTTTAGGGATTGCACCGTTAGTTTACCTTGGCATGGAAAAAGCTGGTGGTTGGCAAGGAATTATTCATAATGTGGATGACGCTAAAATGCATGTATGGAAAGGAATGGCCCACGCATCAACTAACCCTATGGGCGTAGACGCTTTTAGTTTAGTCTTTGGTCTGGGCTTTGTGCTTGCCTTTGGTTATTGGTGCACTGATTTCCTGGTAGTGCAACGAGCGATGATTTCAAAAAATCTTAATTCGGCACAGCGTACGCCGATTATTGCCAGTGTACCAAAAGTTCTTATGCCAATCATTGTAATACTTCCAGGCATAATATTACTTGCTTTGCAAAAGCAATTTACCGGTTTTGATTTACCGTTAAACGCTAATGGTCAAACAGATTATAATATGGCAATGCCCTTGCTGTTGGGCAAATTATATCCCAATGGCATTTTAGGAGTTGGTATTACGGCATTGATCGCTTCCTTTATGTCGGGTATGGCCGGGAATGTAACAGCCTTCAATACCGTTTTTACTTTTGATATTTATCAATCTTATATTAAAAAAAATGCTTCCGAAAAACATTATTTATATGTGGGAAAGGGAACCACCATCATTGGAATTTTAATCTCCATTGCAACAGCCTATGTAGCGAGGGGTTTCAACAGCATTATGGATTTGCTTCAGTTGGTATTTAGTTTTGTAAATGCACCTTTGTTCGCCACATTCTTCCTCGGCATGTTCTGGAAAAGAACAACTGCCAACGGAGCTTTTTATGGTTTATTAAGCGGAACGGCAGCGGCCGCACTTACACATGGGTTAACAACCGCCGAAGGCAAAGGCGGGTGGATTGCCAATCTTCACACCTATTATTCAGGTACCAGCCAGGCTTTTAATATTGCAGGAATCGCTTTTATAGTTTGCTTTATCGTAACATTTGTGGTAAGCCTTTTCACAGAGCGAAAACAGGAAAACACATTGGTTGGACTGGTTTATAGTTTAACGCCAAGACAAAAAGACAAAACAAGGATTTGGTATAAAAACCCGCTGGTTTTAGGTATTATCGTTTTGCTGGTTACCATTATCTTGAACGTTATTTTTTATTAACCTTATTAATTATAATCTATGAAAAAATTGTTGGACCTCCGTTTTGTGATTGGGATTTTTTTTGCAATAGTGGGGGCTTTGCTTGCTGTATACGATTTAACCACAGTCCAAAATAAAGCGATGAATACTTCTGTGAATATCTTGGGAGCTACTGTATTTCTTTTGTTTGGGATAGGCATGATAGTATTGTCATACACGAATAAAATTAATGAGGATTCAAATTAATAATAATCATCTACACTTTTAATGGATTAAAAATAATTGAAAGAAACAGAAGTAATACTACCCATTTTGATTTTATCTTTTGTGGCCATCATATCTTGCAACAATGATTCTGAAAATAAAACCAATTCTTCAATCCATGATGGCACCAATCTGTTGGCTCTTAAATAAAAATTAAAAGATATGATTTATGGTAAATAGTTGCAATTATATTATTTGAGGTATAAAAATATCCCGGCTGCCATGACTATAGGGAGGAAAGAATGTAAATTTAATAGTTCCCTATGAAGTGGAAAAAGGAAGATGTGATGGTTGGTTTCAATAATTTTAAATGATTATGCAAATTTATCAGCCACACCATTTTCAATTTAGAACGGGCCGACAATAACCACATGTTGATAAAATACATCCTAACTTACTTGTTACCTAATTTCTATAAAACCTTCATAAACGACGTTTTTTACTTTTTTGTACGGGTAAATAATGAAAAAGATAAAAGGGAGTTTTATATCTGTTTTTTTCGATCGTTGCATTACTGAGGTATTAGGTTGAAAATATTTTCATATAGGTTCTGATGAAACTTTAGAACCAGGGCACAGAGACCAATGTAAGATTAAAACAAAAGAAATTGGAAGAAAGTCTGTACTATCTTTTTGTAAATAAAAGTCTTTCATTTTAATGGTGAACTACATGAATTTTCCTGATTCTTAGTGAATAAAAATGGGTGTTTTACCTCGCTTACGTAGTTGGGATAAGCAAAGTAAACCTGAATAATTGAATTGCCTTTTACAATTCATCAATCTCCTCCCTTTCCATTTTCAGCCGATACACTTCCTGATCAATCAGAGCCTGTATATCAAGCTTCACCTGGTAATAATTATCCATTACCTGTTGAGAGGTCACTTCAGATATTTTGGGAATGGGCTTGAAGTGTTTCAGCTCTTCATTTAATTTTTGGGTATCATTCTGAATTTCGCAATGAAACATTTTTAGTTTTATTTTTTCGTGAGGATCATCGGCAACCATTCCTACAAATTCACCCGAAGAAAGCGAAGATATTTTAGAGGGAGGTATGGCCGCATCCAACTGAGATGAGCGACTTACCGAAGTATCGGTTCGATTGATGGAAAGGCTCTCCCTGTCCTGCATGATTTTTCCAAACCGTTCTGATAAAAATTTAGCTGTGTCGCCCATTACCTGGCCGCTGATAATATTGCCGGTGATATTTACAATTACATCTGCCTGTTCTTTTCCATAATCCTTTCTAAGCTGGCTAAAATCCTGCATCGCTAAAGTCGTTGCCACCCGGTTACTTCTTGCGGTGGCTATCAGAGAATCCATGTGATTAAAAAAGATCGTCGGGAATTCATCGAACACCAGGCTACAGGGAAGTTGTTCTTTCTTGTTTACAATCCTTATCAGTCGGGAAATATATAAGGATAAAACTGCGCCATAAATTTGTTGTTTCTCAGGGTTGTTACCCATGCAAACAATTTTAGGATGTTTAGGGTTATTAATGTCGAGTGTAAAATCCTTGCCGGATAGTACCCAATAAATTTGCGGGGAAGCCAGTCGGGATAAAACAATTTTTGCAGAAGCAACCTGCCCTTCAAGTTGTTCCATCGCATCATTTTGATAAGCTGTCATGAAGGGATTCAAAAAGACCTGTATTTCCGGTTCCGTATTCAGCACCGGAAACAATTTTTCATATTCAACCTGTATCATTTCAATAACATGAGGAAGGGTACAATAACTTCCATTATTATACTTCCGTAAATACCAGATAACCGCGGTAACAAAATTTATGGGTGATTCTACAAAAAAATCGCCCTGCTTAGAAAGGATTATGGAAAAGAACAGGCAGATGTAATTGTAAATATCACCGGCAATATTATCAGCG
>DAHXOZ010000279.1 GCA_027364635.1 bacterium
AAGCGATTGTTGCCATTGGTTCTTACGGGATGATGGCAAAAATGCTGGGCAAAAATGAAGCTGCCGCAAAGTATACGTTAATGTCAAAAAATATGGCAAAAAAATGGATGCAGCTTGCCGACGCCGGAGATCATTATGCGCTTACTTTTAATGATAAAAATACATGGAGCCAGAAGTATAATTTGGTGTGGGATAAAGTGCTTGATCTCCATATATTTCCAACAAGTGTTTATCAAAAAGAGATTGCCTATTATCTTACCAAACAAAATGAATTTGGGCTTCCTTTAGACAATCGAAAAACTTACACAAAATCAGATTGGATTATGTGGACGGCAACTTTATCTTCTTCGAAAAATGAGTTTGAAAAATTTGTTGCTCCGGTTTACAAATTTGCAACTGAAACACCGGACCGAGTTCCGTTAAGTGATTGGCATGAAACTACCAATGGAAAGCATGTTGGATTCCAGGCAAGAAGTGTAGTGGGTGGCTATTTTATGAAAATACTGAATGATCATTTCAATCATCAATAAATTTCAAAAGTTGAAAATAAAAATCGCTGTTATTTGTTGTTTTACTGTTTTTCTTTTTTCCTGTTCCCATAAGATAACTTCACAGCAATCGCAAAAAGAAACTTCAACGGAACAAAACTCACCTATTCAAATGTGGCTTACAGAAGGTGATAAATCGGCTTTGTTCGCCCAACAAAAAGACTTACAGTTTAGTAATCAGCAGAATCAATTTCCTTCAATTGAAGTTGATACCACCAACAAATTCCAACAAATCGATGGTTTCGGATTTTGCCTCACAGACGGAAGCGCTTATCTGATTAATCAAATGGGGGAAGCGGATAAATCGAAGCTCTTAAATGAATTGTTCTCAACAGATGGCAATTCTATTGGAATAAGCTACATAAGAATAAGTATTGGCGCTTCAGATTTAAGCCAAAAAGTTTATTCGTATGATGATTTGCCTGAAGGGCAGACGGATACTTATCTTTCTAAATTTACTATTGCAGAAAATGAAAAGGACCTCGTTCCGGTTCTTAAAATGATTTTAAAAATAGATCCTTCGATAAAAATTTTAGGTTCGCCTTGGTCAGCACCGGTTTGGATGAAAGATAATGATAGTTCAAAAGGGGGAAGTCTTCAGCCAAAATATTATGGTGTTTATGCAAACTATTTTGTGAAATACATACAAGCAATGAAGGCAGAAGGAATTACAATCGATGCTATTACTCCTCAAAACGAACCTTTAAATCCGAAGAATAACCCGAGCATGTACATGAGTGCAGAAGAAGAAAGAGATTTTATTAAGAACAGCCTTGGACCTGCATTTGCAAAAGCGAGTGTTTCAACAAGAATTATTTGCTACGATCATAATGCAGACGTGCCGCAATATCCCATGACAATTTTGCAGGATCCTGCTGCAAGACAGTATGTGGATGGTTCTGCATTTCATTTGTATGCCGGCAAAATTGAAGCTTTAAGCCAGGTTCATGATGCTTTCCCGGAAAAAAGGATTTATTTTACTGAACAATATACAGGTTCGGGTTCCACTTTTGCCGGGGATCTTTCATGGGCTATCAAAAACTTAATTGTTGGTGCATCCCGCAACTGGAGTAAAAATGTTTTGGAATGGAATCTTGCTTCAGATCCAAACCTGGAACCTCACACGGATGGAGGATGTAATACTTGCTTAGGTGCTGTTACCATTGATAAAAATCAGGTAACAAGAAACCAATCTTATTATATTATTGCTCACGCATCCAAATTTGTACGGCCTGGTTCATATAGAATTCAGTCTTCTGAAATTACAAATTTGCCTAACGTGGCTTTTGTAACTTCTGCCAGACAAAAAGTTTTGATAGTGCTCAATACAGCAAATCAACAGCAATCATTCAACATAAAATTTAAAGGTAAATCTGCCACAACTTCGCTTACCCCGGGAGCGGTAGCAACGTATATGTGGTAAACTTTTTTTAAAGAGCGTTATGTAGATTGAATCTTTCTCTAAAACACTTTAATTTTTTTGTTAAACCTTCAGATATTTCATCAATTACTCCTTAAAAGACTATAATTTTTTATAGAATCTTCGTACCTTTGCGCCCTCTAAATAAAGTGTGTTGAAAAGGTTCTCAACTTTCGGATAATAATTGTCGATAAAAGAGCTGCTTTTTCAACAAGAAGTTCAGATTGAGAGAATAAAAATTAATAATAAAAACAAAAACAAGCCACATGGCCGATTTAAGATTTCAAAGAAATTTTGGTATTGCTGCTCATATTGATGCAGGAAAAACCACTACTACAGAGCGAATTCTGTATTATACAGGTGTGAACCATAAAATAGGTGAAGTTCATGACGGTGCAGCCACAATGGACTGGATGGCACAGGAGCAGGAAAGAGG
Source organism: bacterium (assembly GCA_027364635.1). Classification (GTDB taxonomy): domain Bacteria; phylum Bacteroidota; class Bacteroidia; order Chitinophagales; family Chitinophagaceae; genus Ginsengibacter. Next base: position 2,405 of record DAHXOZ010000279.1, read on the forward strand.
TATTACTATTACTTCTGCTGCTACTACATGTTTCTGGAATTTCCCTACCAAGCAGGGACAAAAAACACCTGATAGTCATTTGTATAAATTCAACATTATTGATACTCCCGGTCACGTGGATTTTACCGTTGAAGTTGAACGTTCACTTCGTGTATTGGATGGGTTGTTATCCTTGTTTTGCGCTGTAAGCGGTGTAGAACCACAGAGCGAAACTGTTTGGCGCCAGGCAAATAAATATAAAGTTCCGCGTATCGGTTTTGTAAATAAAATGGATCGTTCCGGGGCTGATTTTTTAAATGTGGTAAAACAAGTTAAAGAAATGCTGGGTGCAAAAGCTGTTCCTTTACAGTTGCCCATAGGTGCTGAAGATAATTTTAAAGGTGTGGTTGATTTGATCACGCTTAAAGGTATTGTTTGGGATGATGCTACCCAGGGAATGACTTTTAAAGAAGTTCCTATTCCTGATGATATGAAAGAGGATGTGGCAGAATGGAGGCAACACCTTGTAGAAGCTGTGGCAGAATATGACGAGAAATTATTAGAGAAGTTTTTTGATGATCCTGATACAATCACCGAAGATGAAATGCATGAGGCGATTCGTAAAGCGACAATCGATTTGTCTATCATACCAATGATGTGTGGTTCTTCATTTAAAAATAAAGGTGTTCAGGCAGCATTAGATGCTATTGTTCGCTATTTACCCGGACCTATGGATATTGAGGCTATCAAAGGAATCAATCCCGATACCGGGGAAGAAGTTTTGCGTCATTGCGATCCTAAAGAACCATTTAGTGGTTTGGCTTTTAAAATTGCTACCGATCCTTTTGTTGGTCGCCTGGCATTCTTCCGTGCGTACAGTGGAAAATTGAATTCCGGTTCTTATGTATTAAATACCCGCACCGGAAAGAATGAAAGAATTTCAAGGATTATGCAGATGCACGCTAATAAACAAAATCCTGTAGATTTTATCCAGGCTGGTGATATTGGTGCGGCTGTAGGTTTTAAAGATATTAAGACAGGCGATACATTGTGT
>DAHXOZ010000027.1 GCA_027364635.1 bacterium
AAGAATCAGAAAATACACAAAGAATGCAAAACCTCTTCCCGAAGATTTTGATTATAAAAAAGCAATGCATGAACATTTAGATGAAAAATATGGCTTATAAACTATTCTTAGACACAAATATCATCATTGATTATGTGCAAGAACGAGTTAATGAATTAGACAGCATAAAAGAAATTATGTATTTGGCTGAAATTGGTAAAATAGAACTATTCATTTCTGAAAGTATAATCACAACTTCCTTTTATATTTTACAAAAAGAAAAGATTGAAGCGCTTCCGGTTTTGCGTGAAATTTGCAAAATTGTGCACACACTTCCTTTTTCAAAAGATATCTTATACTACCCTATTGAAAAATTTAAGGATATTGAAGACGGACTTCTCTACTTTTTAGCAGTAAAAAATAAAATGGATTATTTTATCACGCGAAATGTGAAAGACTTCACTTTTCTTTTTCCATCATTGCCTGTTATAAGTCCCACTAATTTTTTAAAAGAAATTTACCTGAATGATATACCGTAGTAAAGCTCCATTGCGAATTGGCCTTGCCGGCGGCGGAACGGATGTAAGCCCTTACAGCGATCAGTTTGGTGGCGCAATTTTAAATGCAACTGTCTCTCTTTTTGCTTACGCCAACATTGAACCGTTGAAAGAAAATAAAATAATTGTTGAGGCATTGGATAGAAAAGAACAACAGGAGTTTGAATGGTCGCCGCAACTTCCCATTAATGGGAAACTTGATCTTTTAAAAGGTGTTTATAATCGTATTTATAAAGATTATCAATTACCTGCTTCCGGTTTCAGGTTGTCTACTTTTGTGGATGCACCGGCAGGTTCAGGCCTTGGTACTTCTTCAACTTTGGTAGTGGCCATAATCGGTGCTTTTGTTGAATGGCTTAAACTTCCCTTAGGCGATTATGATATTGCACATTACGCTTACCAGGTTGAAAGAAATGATCTGAAACTCACAGGAGGCAAGCAAGATCAATATGCAGCCATGTTTGGCGGTGTAAATTTTATGGAGTTTTACGAGGATGATAAAGTAATTGTAAATCCTTTACGAATCAAATCGCAATATCTGCATGAACTTGAAAATAATCTTGTTTTATATTTTACGGCAACCAGCCGTGAAAGTGCTTCTATCATTGACGAACAGGTGAAAAACGTGAACAATAAAAATGAAAAAAGCATTGAAGCCATGCACCAGTTGAAAGAGCAGGCACGAATGATGAAAGAAGCACTACTAAAAGGGAGACTGGATGAATTTGGTGCCATATTGGATTTTGGATTTCAACAAAAACGCAGGATGGCCGACAATATCAGTAACAGCAGAATTGAAGAGATTTATGAAGCAACTAAAAAAGCCGGGGCTACCGGAGGAAAAATAAGCGGCGCTGGTGGTGGCGGTTTTATGATATTTTACTGCCCGGGAAATACTCATCATGCTGTTATCGAAGAATTAAAAAGGTTTGGTGGCGAAGTAAAAAATTACACCTTTACCAAACATGGCCTTTCAACCTGGAATGTCTGATTTAATTAAAAGAATAAATGATTTTACCTTTGAGTCTTAAAAATAATTAATGGAAAAAATAAAGAAGATAATCCAGGCTTCGATTGAAGTCAAACAAAATATTCTTAATGATGACAGGTTATTGCTTGCGGTAAATGATGCAGTAAACATAATTGTAAATGCATTTGAAAAAGGAAATAAAGTTTTGTTTTGCGGAAACGGAGGAAGCGCTTCTGACGCGCAGCACCTCGCAGCCGAATTCAGCGGCAGGTTTTATACAGACAGGGATGCTTTGCCGGCAGAAGCTTTGCATTGCAACACTTCTTACATAACAGCCGTGGCAAACGATTACAGTTACGATGTTATTTATTCAAGATTGATTAAAGGTATTGGGAACGCGGGAGATGTACTTGTTGGATTAAGCACTTCGGGCAACAGTAAAAATATTGTAAAAGCTTTTGAAGAGGCAAAGGAAAAAGAAATGATTACCATTGCTTTTACAGGATCAACTGGTGGAAAATTGAAAAAACTTTCCGATATACTCATCAATGTTCCTTCTGATGACACACCACGAATACAGGAAAGTCATATCACGCTCGGACATATCATTTGCCAGTTTGTAGAAGAAATTTATTTTCGGGATACCAATGATTAAAGAAGCCATCATTCTTGCAGGAGGGTTGGGAACCAGGTTACGATCTGTGGTTTCTGATGTTCCCAAATGTATGGCACCAGTTGCGGGAAAGCCTTTCCTGCATTATCTTATAGAGTTTTTACAAAAAAGCGGAATTGAAAATTTCATTTTCAGCGTTGGTTATTTGCATGAAGTAATAGAAAAATATTTAGAGGAAAATTATCAGCATTTAGATTATAAAATTTCTATAGAAACAGAACCTATGGGAACGGGTGGTGCGATCAAATTAGCGACAAAAAAAACTTCTCATAAAAACGTTTTAGTGTGTAACGGAGATACTTTTTACAAAACAGAGGTTGATTTACTGGATAAATTTCATCAGCAAAATAATGCTGCCTGTTCATTATGTTTAAAACCAATGTATAATTTTGATCGCTATGGCGCTGTTGAATTAAATGAAGACTTTTCAATAAAAAGTTTTAAGGAAAAGAAATTTTATTCTTCCGGTTTGATTAACGGTGGAATGTATGCATTGAATATTCCTGAATTCTTAAAAGAAAATTTGCCCGAAAAATTTTCTTTCGAAAAAGATTATCTCGAAAAAAATGTTGAAGTGAGCAGAAAGCCAAAGTTATATGGGATGATCCAGGATCAATATTTTATCGATATCGGCATCCCGGAAGATTATAAAAAAGCACAGAGAGAATTGCCGAATGCATAAATTGTTTTTAGCTTTATTTCTTTGTTCACTGTAAAAAACGATCATTTATTTTTGAAAAATTTAAAAAAAATTGATTCTTCATGGACACTTTTCATTGATCGCGATGGCGTGATGAATGATGAAAAGCATGAGGATTATATCCATACATGGGATGAATTCAAATTTTACGAAGGCGTAAAAGAAGCCTTTGAAATTTTTAATAAAAAACTGGGTATTATTGTAATCATCACCAACCAGCGGGGAGTTGCCAAAGGTGTTACAAAATTGGAAGATCTTCGTCTTATTCATAAAAATATGCAGGCAGAAATTGAATCGGCAGGCGGAAGAATTGATAATATTTATGTATGCACAGAAATGGAAAGCGAAAACCGCAAACCTAATACCGGAATGGGTTTACAAGCAATAAAAGATTTCCCGGAAATCGATCTTTCAAAAAGTTTAATGATTGGAAATACCTTAAGCGATATGAAATTTGGAAGGAATTTAGGGGTAGCAATTAATATATTTCTACCAACTACGCGTAAAGAAGTTCCGCATAATCACCCTAATATTGATCTTGTATTCAATGATCTTATTTCTGTTGCAAAAGCATTATAAGATAGTTAAATATTATACGGTTAACAATAATTTACACGAATTAAAGTTTATTTTGTTCAAACATTTTAAATGAATAAGCTTGCTGTAATTTTAATATCCTTTTTTATTTCGGCAAATGCTTCATTTGGACAGCATATTTCTGCTGTGAACAAAAAATTATTGCAGAAAAAAGAAGATACCTTACAAAAAGTTGCCTATCAAATATTAAACGGAAGAAATGTTGAAGAGCGTTTTACTGCTGACAGCCAGTTCACAAGAACCCTGGTACGCGCTTTACAAATAAAGAATTCATTTTATTATCCTTTTGATTCTTTGATAAGCATTGCAAAAGTAATTCCACAGGACAGTGCTTTTAAGATTTTTACCTGGCAGTTGGTAATTAATGGTGACATCATAAGGCAGCATGGAGCCATACAAATGAATACGCCCGATGGCTCTTTAAAACTTTTTCCCCTGATTGATAAAACAGATATTATTAATAATATTGATGACACCGTTACCAGCAATCGCGCATGGATTGGTGCTTTATATTATAAAATTGTTGAAGAAAAAGCTTTCGGAAAAAATTATTATACACTGCTTGGTTTTGATGATAACAACATGGTAAGTGATAGAAAATTTATTGATGTATTAACTTTTAAAGATGGAGAACCTGTTTTTGGTGGACCTTATTTTAGTTTTCAAAACAATAGTATACATCCACATCCGATTGACAGGTATGTAATGGAATACAAAAAGAATGCGAGCCCAAAACTTTCATTCGACAAAAATATGGGCATTATCATTTATGAACATTTGGTTTCTGAAACCGGTGAGCCTCAAAAAAAATATACTTATATCCCTGATGGGGACTATGAAGGATTAAAATGGGTAGATGGTAAATGGGTTCATATCGAAAAAGTCTTCAATCAAATCACTCCTGAAGGAAAAGAGCCTGTTCCACAGCCCATTCTGGATGCAAAAGGAAATATTGACGAATCAAAGTTAAATCAAAGAATGCCCGATGAGAAGGCTGATCCTTCCAACCAGAACAACAAACCTTCTCCCCCCGATAAAAGACAGTAAATAAAGAAAAAAACGGGATTTTTATTTGGAGTTTTTCCGGAATTATTTATTCAAACAATTCTGTTTGTGCTGATGGCTTTTCAGGTTGCACCCACTCCATCTGGTCAGATTTTGAATAATCGGTAAGTTTATTTCCAATCGCGCGCCATCCCATTACATCTACCACTTTGTGCAGTTTTATTTTCGCTTTTCTTACCTGCGGTCCTCTGCCCGTCTGCATTTGAAGTACAGGTTCTTCTGCAGTTGTTGCCTTTACCAACCTGTTATCTTTTCCTTCTTTTATAAAAAGGAATTTGTTGTTTAGCGTATTGGTTTCAATTTTAAAACGCTTCACATTATACTGAAGCTTTTCATTATCAAGATATACAGCGGTTATAATTTTTTCCGGATCAAATTTCTCAATCAATTCGATTGAGTCTGCATCAAATCTTTGTGTAATTTCCTGCCCGGTTAATTCATAATTTCCATCTTTATAGATCACTAAAATTTTATCATCACCATCGAAATATCCTAAAAGTTGTCCTTTCTCTTCAGTATTCAACCTGCCAAATGTTGCATCAAACCAAAGTTGGCGTTTATCAAGAGTTGACTTCCCTTTTTCTAACATCCTGATGGATTTTACCGGATATTTCGTTACCTGGTTTCCAATACTGCCACGACTGCGGATTTCCAATGTTTCAAAATAAAAATCCAGTTCTTTATTACGGGCCTTACAGCCGGGGGTAAGCAGAATATGAACCACTTCTGCTTCCCCATTGGAATTGACACTAAAATAATGAACCTTGCTTTTTTCATCTCCTTTGGTAAGATCATATTCTTTGTCACGTGTAACGCCGGTTACATTAAAACGTTTTGCATAGCTGATACCCTTTTTACCGTCAGCATAAATCATGTTATAGGTAGTTCGTTCATCATTTTTTATAAATACCGCCGCATGAATTATATCCTTTCCTATAAAAACTTTATCGGCAACTTTTACCACTTTCATTTTTCCTGATTTGGTAAAAACGATTATGTCATCAAGATCGCTACACTCAGCAATTAATTCATCTTTCTTCAAACTGGTGCCAATAAACCCTTCAGAGCGGTTTACATATATTTTTGTATTAGCGATAGCGACTGCTTTTGCCTCTATGGTATCAAACAATTTAATCTCTGTTTTCCTCTCGCGCCCTTTGCCAAACTTTTGTAATAAATCTTCATAATAAGAAATCGCATATTCAGTAAGAAATTCAAGGTGGTGTCTTACCTCAGTAATGGCATCCTCCAAAGATTTTATTTGATTGATAAGGTCTTCAATATCTAATTTATAAATTCTTCGTACAGGCTTCTCCGTTAGTTTCAGGATATCTTCTCTTGTTACTTCACGGTGCAATATTTTTTGGAATGGAACAAAAGCCTGATCAATTGCTGCGATCACTTTATCCCAGGTTTCATGTTTTTTCTCTAATTCTTTATATATCTTTTCTTCAAAAAATATTTTTTCAAGCGATGTGTAATGCCATTTATCCTGCAGTTCGCGAAGCTTTATTTCCAGCTCCTGCTTTAAGAGATTGCGTGTATGATCGCCGGAAAATTTTAGTAGTTCCGTTACACCCAAAAAACGGGGTTTCTGCCCTTCAATCACACAGGCATTGGGAGAAATAGAAATTTCACAATCCGTAAATGCATACAAAGCGTCAATCGTTATGTCAGGAGAAATTCCGGGAGCCAGATCAATCAAAATCTCCACTTCCGCTGCGGTATTATCAGTAACTTTTTTAATCTTTATTTTCCCGTTATCATTGGCTTTTATAATGCTGTCAATCAACTGCGTTGTAGTCGTTCCATAAGGAACGTCTTTAATAGCAATCGTCTTTTTATCAACTTCTTCAATTCTTGCACGAACCCTTACTTTTCCGCCTCTCTCCCCGTCGTTGTAGTTGGACACATCAATCATTCCTCCGGTAGAAAAATCAGGAAACAATTCAAATTTTTTCCCTTTGTAATATTTGATGGTTGCTTCAATAAGTTCGCAAAAATTATGGGGAAGAATCTTTGTAGCAAGCCCAACTGCGATTCCTTCTGCTCCCTGTGCAAGCAACAAGGGGAATTTCATCGGTAACGTAACAGGTTCATTTTTTCTGCCATCATAACTCAGTTGCCAGTTGGTAGTCTTATTATTAAAAGCCACTTCCAGCGCAAACTTGCTGGGCCGGGCTTCTATATACCTTGGTGCTGCCGCATCGTCGCCGGTACGCACATCTCCCCAGTTTCCCTGCGTTTCTATCAGCAGATCTTTTTGTCCAAGATTGACTATAGCATCACCAATACTTGCATCGCCATGTGGATGATATTGCATGCTTTGGCCGATAATGTTAGCCACTTTATTAAAACGGCCATCGTCCATCTCTTTCATCGCATGAAGAATGCGGCGTTGAACCGGCTTTAATCCATCTTCTATTGCAGGAACCGCACGTTCCAAAATCACATAGCTCGCGTAATCGAGAAACCATGTTTTGTATTGCCCGGAAATACCGGAATCACTGTGTTTATATTCCTGCTTATTTGTTTTTGCCATTTTATTTTAAGTGAGACTAATTAATACAGAATAAGAAATATTCAATTTTCAATAATAAATATTCAATTTTCAAGTTTTTAAACCTTGTTTATCAGTAATATTAATTTTTCGCAGGATTCAAGTTTTTCTTTGCTGTTTCAATACTTTTTGCCATAATTGAAATTAACTGTTCATCCTCAGACTTAATATTATTTAATCTGTTCTCAGGTGTGATCATTTTCGCCTTTGAAATAACTTTTAAACAAACGCGCGTTTCTTTCAATTCCTTTAAAGATATTTTCATCTTATGAATAAAATCGGCTCTCGATTCCGCCCCCTGAGCCTCTCCATATAATAAGGCAGGAGCCATTCCACATCTGATCAATTGTCCTGCAATATAATTTCCTGCTCTTGTTGATGGCAGCGCTTCCACAACTTCAATAATTCTACAGGAAAAATCAACAAGTCTATCCTCTAAATCAAACTTCCTTTCACTCATTTTATTTTGATTTTACTTTACTTGAATATTGAACATTGAACATTAATCATTGAATATTTTCTCCATAGATCCATCAATTACAAAGTATTTCCTGAATCATTTTGCCATCTTTATTTTTGTTTTACTTCAATGCTTTATAACTCATATAATTCCAACGGCTGCCCATTAGGATCATAGAAAAAACAGAATCTTTTATTCGTTAACTCATCCGTCCTAATTACCTGCACATTTACTTTCTTTAATATTAGTTCGTTTACTGCCTCTTCAATATCATCCACTGCAAAAGCAAGATGCCGCAAACCTTTTGCTTCTGGAAAAGATTGGCGCTCTTTAAACTCAGGAAAGAAAAAAGTTCAATTTGATAATGACCATTAATTGCAAGATCCAATTTATAGGACCTTCTTTCTTCCCTGTAGGTTTCAGCTAAAATCGTAAAACCCAACACGCCGGTATAAAACTCTTTGCTTTTCTGATAATCGTCTGTCAGTATCGCAACATGATGAATCGCTTTTATTTTCATTCAATTCAGAAATTTAAACAGCCTTTAGTTTCACCTCAAAATCTTTCATATTCTTTATTTCGCCCTGGGCGTCTATTTTATCATCGGCAATTAATTCTTTTAGCCTCCAAAGCAGGTATGCATCACCGGTAGTTTGCCTGGATTTATTCAAAACCTGGTTAATTACTTTATTAGCCTTTTGCCAGTCAGGGGTTATAAATTCAAGAAGATGTTTGTCAAAAAAGCTCGCATCATGCTGTGACAATTTTTTAGCACCTTCAAGAATGCGAACCATTTTATTTTCATTACAAATTTTTGTCCACTCATCAGGATCAATTTCAAATTCTGATGAGGTGACTTGTCGCGCCAGCTTCTTGGCTTTTATAAACTCTCTGGGAGGAATCTCAAATAAATTTTCCGGGTAAAAAATATGGCCTTTGTCATTAATAAAAGGAAGATTGTTCAAAGACAAAACATAGATTCTTCCTGCAAATTCTTTTAATTGAGTTATCAGCCAGTAATAGCCGGATACATCATGTTTATTAGGTGCTATCCATATCCACAAAGTTTCTTCTTCGTTTGACCTCAATTCTTCTTTAATTTCTTCCAAAGTTTTTAGATCATTTACTTCACCCGTATCAACCTTGCCATCATAATCTCCTCCCGCTAAAACATTTCGCCACCATTCTTTTCTTTCCTCAATTCCCTCAGGAGTATAAATATCTTTTAATGGACCTACGGCAAAATCATCTTTAATTTCAAAAATTTTTCCTCTCAAAGAATCATCCAATTCAAAACTTTTTGAAAGTGTTTTTATGTCCTCTTGTTGAAAAACAACATGCTGCATTTAAATCCTAAATTTTAGTTTGATTAAAATTCATTTTGATTTTCTGATTAGGCTTCTACCAAATCTACTTCGACTTTCAGGTTGTCAATAATAAAATCCTGGCGTGAAGGAGAATTCTTTCCCATATAATATTCAAGCAATTGTTGAATATGTATCTCAGGCAAAAGCATTACCGGCTGAAGTTTCATATCATCACCGATAAATTTACCAAACTCTTCAGGCGAAATTTCTCCTAATCCTTTAAACCTTGTTATTTCCGGTTTACTGCCTAATTTTAAAATCGCTTTTTCCTTTTCCTGCTCATCATAACAATAAATAGTTTCTTGTTTTTCTTTATTTTTTCCCGGCATAGTGCGAACGCGAAACAAAGGCGTTTCTAAAATGTAAACATGACCATTCTTCACCAAATCAGGAAAGAACTGCAGGAAGAAAGTCATCAGCAAAAGGCGAATATGCATACCGTCCACATCAGCATCGGTAGCAATTACAATGTTATTATAACGCAGATCTTCATAGCCGGATTCAATATTCAAAGCATGTTGTAACAGATTGAACTCTTCATTTTCATAAACGATCTTTTTGGTTAAACCAAAACTGTTTAAGGGCTTTCCGCGAAGGCTGAATACTGCCTGTGTTTCTACATTTCTGGATTTGGTTATCGATCCGCTGGCACTATCTCCTTCTGTGATAAACAGTGTTGTTTCCATACGCCTGGCATTGATCTCATCCTTATTTTTCCCTTCCGCTTCGTCATTAAAATGATAGCGGCAATCACGTAATTTTTTGTTGTGAAGATTGGCCTTTTTTGCCCGCTCATTTGCCAGTTTTTTTATTCCGGCCATGTCTTTGCGCTCTCTTTCATTTTGCTCGATTCTCTTCTTCAGTTCCTCGGCAGTGGTCGGATTTTTATGCAAAAAATTATTCAACTCTTTTCCTAAAAATTCACTTATAAAAGTTTTTACAGCCGGACCTTTTTCATACATCAAAGTCGATCCCAATTTTGTTTTGGTCTGGCTTTCAAAAACGGGTTCCTGCACGCGAATACTGATTGCAGCGCAAATGCTTCCGCGAATATCGGCAGCATCGTAATCTTTTTTATAAAACTCGCGTATGGTTTTTACATATCCTTCCCTGAAACCAGCGAGATGCGTACCACCCTGAGTTGTAAACTGTCCATTCACAAAACTGTAATATTCCTCTCCATATTGATTATTATGCGAAATGGCAACTTCAATATCCTCCCCTTTTATATGAATAATGGGATAGCGAAGTTCATCTGCATTGGTTTTGCGTTCGAGCAGATCAAGCAAACCATTTTTACTGATATACCTTTTACCGTTGTAATTAATAACCAAACCTGCATTGAGGAAACAATAATTCCAAAATTGATTGTCAATAAATTCACGGATGTAATGATAATTTTTAAATATTTTTTCGTCTGGTATAAACGTTACTATTGTTCCATTTTCTTCAGTTGTTTTCGCTTCCTTATTATCGCTTATTAATTTGCCTCTTTCAAATTCAGCGGTTTTTTGCTTTCCTTCCCTTATTGAAGTCACTTTAAAATATTCGCTCAAAGCATTTACAGCTTTGGTTCCTACGCCGTTAAGCCCAACGCTTTTTTGAAAAGCTTTACTGTCATATTTGGCACCGGTATTAATTTTACTAACCACATCTACTACTTTTCCAAGAGGAATTCCACGCCCATAATCACGTATAGTAACGGTTTTATTTTCTATGGCAACATCCACATGCTTCCCAAAGCCCATTGTATGTTCATCAATGCAATTGTCGATCACTTCTTTTAATAATACATAAATACCATCATCCGGACTACTTCCATCCCCCAACTTTCCAATATACATTCCCGGTCGAAGACGAATGTGTTCTTTCCAGTCTAAACTTTTGATGGATTCTTCGTTATAATCAAATAAATCTTTATCTACCATTTATTTTATGAATTTTTGAGCAAAAGAAAGAAATTTTAAAGACTTTACTTTTGCAATAATTAAATTTTCAACGTCGGAAGCTGTTTTACCAGCTTTCTTCTCAATCTTCCAAATATACTTAAAGGGAAACCCAAATAGAAGGGAATGTTGTAAACAGGGTGTGAAAAAATAATTTTTACCTTCCGCTATTGGTTTAATAAAAACAAAATATAAATCCTTCGAATTTGTTGATTTACTGTGGTTTCATACTCCCAAATATAAATAACCTTAATTTGGTTTTATTCTTTGATGCGCCTTAATAAAATCGCTGACAAGGTAACTAATCAGTTTCCCGGTGGAAAAATTAGTTTCATCATTATCAAATTTTGTTCCCCCTTCACAAATATGCAGGTATGCAATTTTAGAATCCACAGCAGCAAAATTAAGATATTGTCTTGCATGTAAAGGTGTAATTCCACATGGCGTTAAAGCGCTGCTTAATACATTTTCAATGGAATCAAGATCAAGCTCCACTCCTGTATAATTGTCTTCTGTAAAACCGGTAGCGTGGGCAACAGCCTGGATGAAATTTCTTTTTTCATGAATAAAAATATCTTCATAAGAAATAAAATCTATGAAAGGATTGTTAACGATATCAATCCACACATTTTGTTGCAGATAATTTTCATGTACACCTACTATACAATATTTATCCAGGTACCCATCTTCATCAGCATATCGAAAAGCATTTCCTGAATGTCTTCCTTCGATGGGGCGATAATCGGTATGCGCATCAAGATTTACGCAATTAATTTGTGCCAGCGGAATCAGTTCGGCTTTGTACAACCCTTTGGCAGCACCTTTTATAGCCGGGTAAGCATTGTTATGTCCGCCGCCGATAATGATAGGAACCTTTTTATTCTGTACAATAATTTTTACCAATTCTTCAACAGAATCATCGATACGGCTAACTAAAGAACGATAAGCCGCAATTCTTTCATCATCAGTTGCTGCATTTACATTAATCAGTTTTTCAGCATTTGAAAAATCATAATGGCCGGCAAGGAAAATATTTTGTCCGGATAAAAAATCATTGCTTTGGATATTCAAAAAAGATTCAAGAAAGGGTAACCATGCTGAATCAGCCCCACCCTTCCCCAGGTTTGCTTTCACACCAATATCTTCAGGAACACCAAACAGAATATATTTTGCAGGTGTTTCAGCGATTACCTTTTCAAGATCATTTGTGGCATCACAAAGAATTATTTCTCCCAATTTCGTTTCATATCGGCGTAGACGAGTATGCGAAAGAATTTCTTTTTTATCGTATCGTTTGAAGGCAGAAAGCATATAGTTGTTTTAAATATTAGTTTATTTCAAAATCAGATAAACGAACCGTTGATCATTACTTTATCAATTAGATTGTTTCCAAAAGAATATGGAAGATAATAAAGAGACGGAACAGGTTGGGTAAAAATAAGATTCGCTTTTTTTCCAACAGCTATACTTCCATAATCTTTTTGTATTTCCATAGCACATGCACCATTGATAGTAGCCGCATTAATCGCTTCTTCTGGAAGCATTTTCATTTGAATACAACTTAATGAAACGACAAAATTCATATTGCCGGAAGGAGAAGAACCTGGATTATAGTCCGAAGCCAGTGTGACTGCAGCACCTACATCAATTAGTTTCCTTGCAGGAGGTAATTCACTTCTTAAAAAGAATGCAGCAGTTGGTAATAAGGTAGACGCTCCTTTAAAATCTCCAAGTAATTCTATCTCTCTATTACTTACTGTTTCCAAATGATCAAGCGATAAGGCATCTGCTGCAATTCCGGTTTCAATACCCCCAATGCTGTTTAATTGGTTAACATGGAGTTTTGGTTTCAAGCCATAATTCTTACCTGCCTCGCAGATCATTTTCATTTCTTCAGCAGAAAAAAATCCTCTTTCACAAAAAACATCAATATAATCTGCCAGTTTTTCTTTTGCAATCACCGGCAACATTTCATTAATGATACAGTCAATATAAGCTTGGTGATTTTCTTTATATGCAGTGGGAAAGGCATGGGCACCCAAAAAAGTAGCTTTTATTTTAAGTGAGCTTTTCTCTTTCAATTTTTTTATTACCCGCAGCATTTTTAATTCTCCTTCTAACGATAACCCATAGCCGCTTTTTATTTCCAGGGCACCTGTGCCGAGTTTGCTTACTTCTTCCAGTCTTTTCCATGCCAGGTTAAAAAGTTCATCTTCAGAAGTTTCATTTAATTTTTTGGCAGAATTAAGAATTCCGCCGCCTTTAGCAGCAATTTCACTATAACTCAACCCCTTTATTTTGTCAATAAATTCTTTCTCCCGGCTTCCCGCAAAAACAAGGTGAGTATGGCTATCACACCAGCAGGGCAACACAATTGTGTTTGCGCTCAAAACATTGCCTCCTTTGATAAAACGGCAATCCTCCATCTTCCCTATTTCAGAAATAACCTGGTCTTCAATCACAATGTATGCATCTTGCAATAAGGGTAGAATTGAAAGCCCTTTACCTCTTACAAAACCCTGATCAGACCTTGTATTTGCTAACCAAGTAATTTGTGTAAATATTTGCGTAGCCATGAAAAGCTAAATTATGGAAAAAGGATGTGCACAGATCAATTTTCTAAATATCCTTTTTCAAGTACGATATTTGAAGTTAACAGTAATCAATTTATAAAAAACGAAACAATGCCAAATGCGCTCATAAATGAAACTTCGCCTTATCTTTTACAACATGCCAATAACCCTGTTAACTGGTATGCCTGGAACGCCGAAACTTTACAAAAAGCTAAAGATGAAAATAAAATGTTGCTCATCAGCATTGGATATGCAGCTTGCCATTGGTGCCATGTGATGGAGCACCAAAGTTTTGAAAATGATGAAGTGGCTCGGGTGATGAATGAAAATTTTATTTGCGTAAAAGTTGATCGAGAAGAAAGGCCCGACGTAGACCAGGTTTATATGAACGCCGCCTACCTGATCAATGGAAATGGAGGCTGGCCCTTAAATGCATTGGCAATGCCTGATGGAAAACCTTTTTTTGCAGGCACTTATTTTCCAAAAGAAAATTGGGTAAGAATGCTTGAATATTTTGCAGGTATTTATAAAAATGAAAGAGCAAAATTAGAAGAACAGGCGGAAAATGTTTCAAAAGGAATTCGGGAAATAGAACATGTTCCGATTAACAATAAAGAACTTGTCTTCTCCAAAAATGATTTAGATGATATGTTCTCAACTTTTGAAAACAGAATTGATTGGGAACGAGGCGGCACTAAAGGTTCTATGAAATTCGCAATGCCTTCCATCTGGGAATTCTTATTACAATATTATTATTTCACTGGAAATCAAAATGCGCTAAAGGCGGTAGAAGTCACTTTGGATAATATGGCTAATGGGGGAATTTATGACCACCTTGGTGGTGGATTTTCACGTTACGCAACCGATTCAAAATGGCATGCACCACATTTTGAAAAAATGCTTTATGATAATGGCCAATTGGTAAGCCTTTATTCACATGCTTTCCTGGTAACCAAAAATCCCTTATACAAAAAAGTAGTTTATGAGACTTTGGATTTTGTGCAGAGAGAACTTACGTCTCCGGAAGGTGGATTTTATTCTTCATTAGATGCAGATAGCGAAGGAGAAGAAGGAAAATATTATGTGTGGACTGAAGAGAAAATAAAAGAAATCTTAAAAGAAGAAGCGCCACTTTTTATAGATCATTATGGAATTACCGCTGAAGGAAACTGGGAAGAAGGCAAAAATATTCCCGATGTAAACTATGGAAAAAATAAGCTGGCAGTAAACAAACAAATAAAGCAGAAACTTATTTTACTAAACAAAAAACTATTTACTGAAAGAGAGAAACGAAGTCGACCCGGAACGGATGATAAAATTTTAACTTCCTGGAACGCCCTAATGACAAAAGGTTTTATTGATGCTTATAAGGCTTTTGAAGAAGAATCCTTTTTTATTTCTGCAAAAAGGAATATCGATTTTCTTTTAAAAAATATCTACACTCCAAAAAACAGCCTGTTTAGAAATTACAAAAAAGGAAAGGCAAGTATTCATGGTTTTTTGGACGATTATGCTTTTTTTATCAGCGCTTTAATTGAATTTTACCAGGTAAGTTTTGAGGAAACCTATCTACTTAAAGCAAGAGATATTGCCAAATATGTTGAAACGCATTTCTTTGATGAAAGCTTTGGAATGTTTTTGTACACTGATGATCAATACAGTGATCTGATAGCTCGTAAAATGGAAGTGACCGATAATGTAATTCCTTCTTCCAACAGCGAAATGGCTAAAAATTTATTTGTATTGAATTTGTATTTTGATATTGAGAAATATGAAAAACAATCCACACAACTCGTTAAAAATGTATTTGAAGATGTGAAGAAAAATTTAGGATATTATAGCAATTGGGCACTTGCCGCTAATTTTCAAATTTTTGGTGCAATTGAAAATGCAATTGTTGGAAAAACCTGGAAAAAAAAGTTATCTCAATTCCATAAAAATTATTTACCAAATGTCATTTATTGGGGAAGTGGGAATAAAAGTACCCTTTCATTGATGGAAAACAAATTGGTTGAGGGGAAAACGATGATCTATATATGTAAAAATAAAAGTTGCGACAAACCTGTTGAATTAGTAAATGACGCGCTGGAACAAATAAAAAAAGAGCATGGTAATCTGACCTGATTGAATCGGCACTCTAATTGTTATAGAATAATTTTTATATTGTAATCACTTTAAAAATAACAAATTATGAAAGCAGTTGGATGGATTTTAATCGCTATAGGAATTGTAATGATTATAGTAAAAGGTGTTTCTATTCCTGAAAAAAAGACTATTATTGACGCAGGACCAATCCAGGTAAGTAAAACAGAAAATAAATGGTATGGCTGGCCTACTTATGCAGGCGGGGTTCTGGCGATTGTCGGTGTAGTGATGGTTGTAAGCGCCAAAAAAACTTCCTGAGATTTTTTTCTTTAAAAAAAAGTGCCCGTTCATATATAAACGGGCACTTTTTTAAAAGAGATTTACTTCTTATAATAAAAGAATCAGAAGTAAAATGATAATGATGATAGCCCCAACAGACAAATAAATGCCCGAATTGCGCGCCTCTTTCTTTAAACCTTTCACCTCTTTTCTTAAATCCTTTTTTTCTGCTTTGGACAAATTTGTTTTATCCATATCGCGGATTTCTACAAGCCGGCTTTCAATTTGTTGAGCGCGGACTTCCTTAGGTATTTCTGTTGTAACGGGAGTTACTTTGGTAGCAAAAGTTGGAGCAACGAAAGTAACAGAGAAGGCCATTAAAAGGATTGGGAGAATTTTTTTTGTATTCATTATAAATTGTTTTTAAATTAAAGAATTATTAATTTGTTAATGAATTTACAAAAACCATTCCTAATTTTTAAGATACCCGGATTTTCTTAAAAAAGCCACCAAAATTCCCTGTTGACAACGGCGCTAACCAGCGCCGCAGATTATTTTATGGGAATCCTTTTCTAAATTAAAATTTAGAGCCAGGCGCCCATGATCTGATAGCAGATAACATGAATACCTCCTTTTTTTTGCTGAATAATAAAGTTAGCAACAAAACTCAAAAAAGCAAGCTAAAAATGTAAGTTATATAGCCATCTGGCGTCTAAGATCATACTGTAAATCGGGATGCAGTAAGGATAAGACTTTGGCAGTTTTCTTCAATTGATTATCGTATAAATTTTGAAGTTGCCGGCTTTTTGCAATTGGAATAGAATAAGAAATAATACAGTTACAAAAATGGATTAAAAGTTCAGCCTCTGCTTCTTTTGACATCGAGAATCTTATCTGCTTATTAATGTAACGCAAAATTTTACGAACACTTTTTTTAATAAAATAAATATTTGAATTATTAATTTGTAAAAATTGGTCTTCAGTTTCTTTTTTTATATTTTCAATGTACTTAGGCATATTTTGAACCTGAAAAAGTAAAAATGCAAGCAATTCCTTGTTTTCCTTTTTAAACTTTGCAAGTCGAAGGCAATACTCAAAAAGATCATTAGGTTCATGATTTACCAATTCTTTTTTTATGTCATTGATAGAAACCGTTTTCATAATTAGAATAAATAACTTTTATGGCAATATAAAAAGGTTTGTTGAATCAACTAAATAAAATATAAGGAGAACTCTGGCAAACAAAAAAAAGGGTACCATAAAATGATTACCCTTTTCCGGTTTATGCGTGTGTAATATTATTGCTTCACTACTTTACCATTAAATAGTATTTCGCCTTTATTATTTATAATTGAAAGTAAATACATCCCAGGTTGTAATCCGCTTACGTTGGCAAAATCCTTTTTAGTTGTTCCATTATTTACGGACCATTTTTCAACAGCAATTTGTTTTCCGGTAATATCAATCAATCTTGCTGTAACGTTTTGTGAAGTGGGACTTGCAAAATTAACCGAAAGTGTATTATAGAAAGGATTGGCTAAAACAGAAATTGCTGTTTTTTGTAAATCCATTTTTACAGCAACCGTATTAGAGTAAACATATTTACCATCCTTATCCACTTGTTTCAGACGATAATAATTATCTCCTGAAAGAGGGCTTGCATCATAAGAATTATAATTATTAACTACCTGGCTGTTTCCTGCACCGATTACTGTTGCAATAACAGACCAGTTGGTACTTCCGTCGGCACTTCTTTCTACCTGGAAATAACTATTATTTAATTCCTGGGAAGTCGACCAGTCTATAGCAACTCCGTTTCCTTTATGTCTCGCAGTAAAACTGGTTAAGGTAACCGGCGCTACATCGCCCGCAGGACATTGTGAAAAATTAATATCGTCTAAAGCAAAATCATTTCCACAGCCTCCAACAGTTCCATCCTCTAATGTAATACGGATTTGAGTAGGGAAAAATGCGCCCGTTGGTGGCAAGTTAAATTTGGAACCAATATTTACCCAAGTTGGCGAACTGGTTTGTGGTATTGCAGCGGCAGTATCCGGAGAATTGGAAAGCGGAACCCAGGATCCTGCTTCATTTAGATATTCCACTTGAAAAGTTATAATTGGTAATAAGGGATTGGGTGCACAAATTCCTGCCGTATCTATGTTCATGATATACAAACTCACCGTATAATCGCCTGAAGTAAATCCGTGAGTATCGGTAATTGTATGCTGAAAGAATTTTTCAGCCTGGCCATTAACTACCAACATTTTTCCATCTGTATTTCCTGTATGATCAGGAGAATTCTGCCATTCTGGTTTTTGTTGGGTATTGTTAATAACCCGGTAACTACCTTCACTTGCCAGGCTCCCGGTTGCCTGGTAAAATAAACCGGTTGTAAGAACATCAGGGCTACTTGTAGAAGTAGTACCCGTTCCAAAATCTTCGGACCAGATAGTTGTAGCGTTGGTACAAGTAATTTGAGCCTTAATTGCAGAGGTAAATAACATCAATAGCGTCAATAAAAAAAACAGGCCAAAACTAGCTTTTGAGTGCGTAAAATTCTTTTTCATAACTTGAGTTTTAGAGATAAAATAATTAAAAGCTGGAAGTAAATTATACGGCTTTACACGAATTGCAATTAGCAATAAAAGGATTTTGGCAAAGGTTTCAAATGGGAATGAGGTTGTTAGCTTTCTAAGGATGAGGAAATACAAAAATAATAATAATATTTAATTATCAAAACAAAAAATGATTTTTTATTTAATGCTCAAACGAATAACCCTTTTTCTAATTTAAAAGAGCGTTAAGAATTCAAAACCAAATCAATTGTGGCACATTTTATGGGATTTTATTAAAAATATTGTTATTATGAATTTTAAAACAGCTACACTTTTTTTTATCATAATGCATTCATCAACAGCCGCTTTTAGTCAGGGCATACCTGGAAATCAAAAATTACCAGAAGAACACACTTACTCCGTAACTTCAACGCAAAACAAAAATACCCCTCCGGTTACTCATCCAATTTACCGGGATACAAGACTCGGGGGAAGTTCCCCACTTTATAATACCTACAAAAAAAATGACTATGGTGCGGGAGCTATTACTACAAATCCCAATAAAGATAATGGAATAGCAAAATATCCGGGTGGCGATTCCAGCTCAAACAATCTTATAACTAATATCTATCGTGATACAAGATTAGGAGGAAGTTCCCCACTTTATAATACTTATAAAAAAAATGACTATGGGGCAGGAACTATAACTACAAATCCCAATAAGTAATATAAAAAAGAAAACGAAGGGATTAAATAGTTATTTGATTATCAGGATCGACTTCAATTGACAAAAAATTGAATGATTGATTTCGTTTTACTGCAGTTGCATTTCAAAGAGTTTGGGCCAATCTTTACCGGTAATATATAATTTTTTTGAAGTGCTGTCGTAAGCAATACCATTAAGCACAGCATCACCGTTTACCTGAGCACCCGGATCATATTGTTGAAGTAAGCCGGTAAGATTCATGATCCCTGTTACATACCCTGTTGCAGTATCAATTTTTACAATATCATTGGTCATCCATCTGTTTGCAAAAACGTAGCCGTTAATTAATTCCAATTCGTTAAGACTATCTACTTCTCCTTGATTGTCGGCAACCGTTAAAATTTTATTTATTTTCATCGACTTGTTTTTTTCGTCAGGTTGAACAAAAAACAAATGCGAAGAGCCATCGCTGATAATAATATTCTTACCATCATTGGTTGCACCCCATCCTTCGCGGCTCCATGTTAAGGAATCTATAGGATGGCTAAAATCGTTAACATTATAAACAAAAACCTTATTACTTTTCCAGGTGAGCTGGTATATTTTATTTTTAAAAATAGTAATTCCTTCCCCAAAAATAGATTTGTCAGGAATTAAATAATCTTTTTCAACCTTACCTGTTTTAATATCTACTGTACGCAAGTTGGATCTTCCCCATTCACCAGTACCCTCATATAGCTTTCCATCATAAAATTCAAGGCCCTGGGTATAGGCATAATCATCATGAGGATATACAGCATCGACCTTAAACATAATTGATCCCGGGGGCGGGATATTGTTTACTTTAGGAACCGGGAGCGAATTATCGTAATCAGGAGAAGAAGAATTGTGGCAGGAAACCAAAAATAAAAAGCAAGTTGCTGCCAGTATTGTTTTATATACCATAGTTGCATTTAAAAATGTAAAAATAACAAACAGAACCTTTTAAATGCAACTTCCTTAAAAAATAAACCCTTAAAAATTTTTAACTACCAAAAATATTGTCTTTATTTGTTGCTTAAACCTCTGCTACCATCAATAACACTCTTCTTTATACTGCTGTTATTTTTTGAATAGCTTAAGGTTTTAATTCCCATTTTCACTATCCATTGTAAAAAATCCGCCCCAAGGCCTATGTAATCCCATTATTGTTAATACGCTCATTAATTTGAGTTTTACAACAGGGAATACATGAAATTTATTTTTACGATTTTTTCTTTTACTCTTTTTTTCTATGCTTCTGCACAACGATGCGGCACCCCGGAATATATACAACGCCATCCGGCAAATAATTTTATAGCTCAAAGAACGACAACTGCAAAAACTGCTAACCGTGACACTTTACCTAATGAAGTAATAATGGTACCTGTAGTAGTCCATGTTCTTTATAATAACAATACACAAAACATTAGTGATGCCCAGGTAATTTCTCAAATAGTTTCATTGAATAATGATTATAGAAGGAAGAACGCAGATACAGTTAATACGCCCGCTCCTTTTAAAAGTGTAGCTGCGGATACCAGAATCCAGTTTTGTTTGGCCAAAGTAGATCCGAAAGGTAAATATACTACCGGTATTATACATAAATACACAACCGTAACTCAGTTTACCGCCGATGATGCAATGAAATTTTCTGCGCAAGGAGGCGATGATGCATGGGATGCCTCTCAATACCTCAATATTTGGGTTTGCAATCTTTTTGGTCGTACCTTAGGCTATGCCGTTTTACCAGGTAGCCCTGCTGAAAAAGATGGCGTAGTAATTCAATATGATGTATTTGGAACTATAGGCAATTTAACCAGTCCTTTTAACAAAGGACGAACCACAACTCATGAAATCGGTCATTGGCTTGGCTTAAAGCATTTATGGGGAGATACTGATTGCGGAGATGATGGAATCGCCGACACTCCTCCACAGGAAGGAAGCAATAGTGGTTGCCCTTCATTTCCTCATCTGTCTTCCTGTTCTATAAATTCTTATGGAGATATGTTTATGGATTATATGGATTTTACCAATGATGCCTGCATGAATATGTTCACTAAAGGGCAAAAAGAAGAAATGAGAAGCCAATTTGCTGAAGGAGGTGCCAGAAACTCATTTCTCAACTCAATTGCATGTGATAGTACCAACGCTGAGGGAGGACCACTGCCAAAGGATTCAAGCAATTTAAAAATCACCCTTTATCCTAATCCTTTTAACAGTGTGGTCAATATTGCCTCAAACAAGGATAGTGAAGTGGTTGGACACTTATTAAAACTATATAGTGTAAGTGGCAAATTGTATTTAACTCAAATCATCCAATCTCAAAATACTTTACTAAATGTAGGCAATCTTCCATCTGGCATGTACATTCTAAAAATAGAAGGTGAAACCGGCCCGCATATATTTAAATTGATGAAAATAGGAAGTGGGAGATAAATGTTTCAGGTTTTGTTATAATACTTTGCAGATTTAAGCAATTTGAAAAACCTTCGATACATTTGTTACGTATATAAAAGCAAAAACCTTTATGAAAAAATTAGTTTATTTCATTGGTATTGCAGTTTGCTCCTTCTTAACGAATTGTACCCAATCACAAACTCCAAAAAACACGAAATACCCTGATCCGGAAATTGCAACTTCTTATAAAGATTTCCCGGTGCAATACACTGATGCACAATGGAGGGGAAAACTTACGCCAGCACAATATTTTATTTTGAGACAGCGGGGAACCGAAAGAGCTTTCTCTGGCAAATACAACCACTTTTATAAAAAAGGTACTTATTATTCCGCCGCTTCTTTACAACCGGTTTTTAGTTCAGAAACCAAATTTAATTCAGGCACCGGCTGGCCAAGCTTTTATGCGCCGATAAATAAAAATGCAGTAAAACTTGTACCCGATAACATTGATGGAATGCAAAGATGGGAAGTAGTGGATTCTAAAACGGGTTCACATCTCGGGCATGTTTTCGACGATGGCCCTGCGCCTACCGGTAAAAGATATTGCCTCGATTCAGACGCGCTCATTTTTGTTCCTGAAGGTGGCAAACCTCCAACCAGTGCTAAATAGTTTTTCTATTCCAGTAAACAAATAAATTCTTAAGATTTTTATTTTACTTTTTTAGGAAGCTCCCAATCTATTGATTCAATTATCTTCTTTGTGCTTTCAAAATCAGTGTAATGAAATGCCTGGATTCCTATTTTCCTGGCGGATTCTACCAACATAATGCGGTCATCAAAATAAACGCACTCTTCGGGTTTTGCCTGTGCTATTCCTAATCCAAGAAGATAAATTCCGGGGTCTGGTTTACGCATTCCCACTTCACAGGAAGAAACAAATGCATCAAAAAAATCATGAAGTTTAAATTTTTTGATTCGGTATTGATTTAATTCCCTCGGTTCATTATTCATAGAGATTATCTTAATGTTCTCATGATTTCTTTTCCAATCAATAATCCACGGCAGTAAATCCTGAAGCTGCACAGATTGATCATACATGAATTGTTTAAATTCTTCTTTTGTAAAATCTCTATCTTTATTGAAAACAGTTGTATTCAGGTAATCATCCAACGTAATTCTACCTATTTCATAAACATTAAAAATAAAATCATGAAGAATATTCATCTCTTCATAATCGATATTAAATTTTTTGGCTGCCGCCATTCTGGATAGATGTCCCCATCCATTTGTAAGCAGTACTCCGCCTATGTCTGAGAATAAAATTTTTATTTTTTTAGCCATATAATTCAAAATTTTCTAAATAGGTTTACTGATTTTTTATTTCCAATTCTTTTATTTTTTTCAATCGCCTTTCATGCCTCTCTGCTCCTATATATCTGGCATTTAAAAAAGCCATAACCAACTCTTCTGCTGCTGCAAATGCAGTAACTCTCCCTCCAAGGCAAATCAAATTCATATCATCATCTTCAACACCCTGGTGTGCCGAAAAGTGATCGTGAATAAGTGCAGCCCGTATACCCGCAATTTTATTTGCGGCAACTGAAGCTCCTACTCCACTTCCACAAATAGCTATTCCCCGGTCAACTTGTTTTTCCGCCACTGCCCTTGAAAGAGGAATTACAAAATCAGGATAATCATCTGTTGAGTCTAATTCAAAGGCGCCGAAGTCTGTTACCTCATGCCCCCTCAACTCTAAAAATAATTTTATGGTATTTTTTAGCTCAAATCCGCCGTGGTCGGCAGCTACACCAATTTTCATTGTTATAATTTATTTACTTTTCTTCAAATTGTTTCCATAAAACCATACCACCTTTTATACCTTCCCTGTTATTGGCAATGGTTATGTTGCTATCCAATTCAAAATCGATCAGTTTAGCGTTTCCGCCGCTAATGTACAAATGGTCATAATTAAAAACCACGCTCAAAATATTAATAACCTTTTTCAATCTCTTATTCCATTTTTCCTTTCCTACTTTATCTAAAGCGGCCTGCCCTAAATAATCGTTGTAATTTTTGCTTTTCGTTACCGGATGCTGAGACATTTCAAGGTGCGGGGTTAAAATTCCATCGCTCATAATTGCCGAGCCAAAGCCTGTTCCCAATGTTATCAGCATTTCTACACCTTTGCCTTCTGCAATGCTTAAGCCTTGCAAATCAGCATCGTTAATTATCAATGTTGGCTTTTTTAAATGAGTTTGTAATTCATTCTTCAAATCGTAGTCTTTCCAGAGATCATTACCAAGCTTAGGCGCGGTTTTTACAACACCTTTTTTAATAAATCCCGGGAAACCTGCAGTTACTTTGTCGTATTCCGGAAAGCGGCTCGCCATTTCAAGTATCAGTTTGACCAGGTTTTCAGGCGAAGGAGGTGAAGGTGTTTTTTCTCTTTCATATTCGTGAACAAACTCTCCTTTATAATTTATTGTAGTAGCTTTTATATGAGAGCCACCAATATCAATACAAAGGATTTTTTCATCTTTTTCAGCCATTCATATCTTTTTAATTAGGGTTAAAAGTAACCCGTTTAATTCAAAAATAACAACCATTAATTAGTTTATTTATTGCATGCAACGTATGAATTCAATCCGGATAAAGAAGTCTGATCTTTCACAAATGATATAAACAAGTTAAAAGCAGGGGGTTTTCTTTGTTAGCTTTACAAATATTCTTGAATTATTATCTAACAAAACTTTTAAATTATGTGGTGGATATTCGCCTTGTTATCAGCATTTTTTGCTGCACTTACTGCCATCTTTGCCAAAATGGGAATTAAAGGAGTAGATACCGAAGAAGCCTGGTCCTTATTTTATAAAAGTACTTTAGCAATCAATTTGATAAAAAGTTGAAAACCCAGAAATGAAACCAATGCCGGAAGTTTCCATGAATGAGCGCTTTTCAGCGCTCAGCAACCTTCCCCGGTTTTTTAAACTGGTTTGGAAAACCAGTCCTGCACTTACGTTTTCTAATGCAATCCTAAGAATCGCAAGGTCGGCAATTCCTGTCGCCATTTTGTATGTAGGCAAACTGATTATCGACCAGGTAGTTCATCTTAGCCAAACTCATGAAAGTAATCATTCTTATTTATGGAAGCTGGTAGTGATTGAATTTTTATTAGCCATACTTTCCGATGCTTTAAGCCGTGCCACCACGCTTGTTGATAGTTTACTCGGCGATCTGTTTTCTAATTATACTTCCATCCAAATAATGGAACATGCGGCAATACTGGATCTTGACCAGTTTGAAGATTCTACTTTTTATGATAAATTAGAAAGGGCCCGGCAACAAACAATTGGAAGAACCGTGCTGCTTTCACAGGTGCTAAGCCAGTTGCAGGACCTGATTACTATGGGTTTCCTGGCTGCTGGCCTTATCGTTTTTAACCCATGGTTGATCGTCCTTTTATTTATCGCTGTTATTCCGGCTTTTCTGGGGGAATCTTATTTTAATGATAAAAATTATTCGCTCAGCAGAAGGCAAACGCCGGAACGAAGAGAACTGGATTATCTGCGTTACATTGGTGCAAGCGATGAAACTGCCAAAGAAGTAAAAATATTTGATCTGTCGGATTTTTTATCAGGGAGATTCCGTTTCTTATCCAATAAGTTTTACCGGGAAAATAAACGCATTTCAGTAAAGCGTTCGGTTTGGGGAAGCATTTTTTCTATCCTTGGTAGCCTTGGATATTATGCGGCCTATTTTTTTATAATTGCCAAAACAATTGCGGGCAACTTAACCATCGGCGACCTCACCTTTTTAGCATCTTTTCGTGTGTTTCCATAATAAATAACTTTTGGCCGGGCCCAGTAAATAGCGCCCAAACACATGGGGCAAGG
>DAHXOZ010000280.1 GCA_027364635.1 bacterium
ACAGCATCTGATTATAGTTTTTCAGAAGAAAAAGAATCGAAAGAAATGTTGCCAGCAAACGAACAATTTTTAAAGATAAAACTTGATAAAAAACATCGCGGAGGAAAGGTTGTAACTATTATAGATGGATTTTCTATGACTGATTCAGCAATTGAAATCCTTGCAAAACAATTGAAAACTTTTTGTGGCAGCGGTGGTTCAGCAAAGAATAGTGAAATCATCATTCAGGGGGATCATAGAGAAAAAATCATGCAATGGCTTGTAAAGAATGGATATACAAAATCAAAAAAAATCTAATTCTAAAATAATCAATTGAACTGATTTTTTATTTTAAAAATGTAAGGCGCAATTCCATCCGGCCAAATTGAAAATTGCAAAAAATATTTAAAATAGCATTAACTTAGTTGCACCAGTTTGAATTAATTATCAATAACCTCATGAGCCATGATATCAAAAATTTCTGAAGGAGTAACCATAAGTGTTGAAACATTTTACCAACCCGAATACAGCAATCCACTTACCAGTGAATATATGTTTGCTTACCGCATCACACTTGAAAACAACAATACTTTTCCTGTACAATTATTAAGGCGCCATTGGTACATTTTCGACAGTACTTCTGAGCATCGCGAAGTAGAAGGTGAGGGAGTGATTGGCATTCAGCCTGTTATCAATTCAGGTGAAAAATACCAGTATGTAAGTGGTTGTAATTTACGTAGCGAAATGGGTAAAATGCATGGGTTGTATTTTATGGAGAACTTCCACAATAAGCAAACGTTTATCATTAATATTCCTTCTTTTGAAATGATTGTTCCTACAAAGCTCAATTAAATTCGGGGCTTGTATTTGGACTTGTCATAAATTTCCCTGGGATCTTTTTTCATCAACTCAGAAAGGCTCGTTTTCGGGTATATTTCCATAAATTTTTTCACGATCTGAAACCCGGAAAATGTACCGATATTTCCTGGGGCACCTTCTCCCAATTCCGGAGTTTTCGGGCTTTCACCGATATAATTTTGAACAATGTTGTCATCAGATTTGTTCAGAAGATTATTGTTCAAAAAAAAGTCCCAGATAACTGCTTCATTTTTTTCAGCATCCTTCATTTGTTCCTTAGTATATCCCATGCAAAGGTATTCGGGGGTGTAAGGCAAAAATTTAGTAAGTAAATACATCCTTCTTCCCCGATCCACCATTTGCTCTATTAATGCCCTGCCTTTTATTTTAGCCGGAAAAAGATCGTCTACGATATTTCTCATGGCATTAACCGAAATATGTTCTTTATTAAAATTGTTCGACAAAAAGTCCGGGTACTCTTCCATTCCTTCCGTACTTCTGTAAAAAGAAAAATATTTTCCCATATGAAGTTGTAAGCCTATACCCAGACTTTTAGTAGTCAGTACATCTCCCTGCACGCCAAATGAAGTTTCAAAATTCGCATCAATCGGCCCGATAAAAGTAATGATCGACTGAGGAATTTTATATTGAGGAAAATAATATTTTACGAATTGTAATCCCTGTTCAATATCATGTGTCTCATTATCAAAATTATTATAGAGCTGTTCAGCAGAATCTTTTAAAGGCATATAATCATGAATAAACATGCGGATGGCCTGGTCTTCCCGGTTATCCGGAATTAATAAACTATCAAGATCAAGTCCCAAAATATTCGCGGTAAAAAGCGGTAAAAAATCAGGATATTTTTGCAAAATTGATTTCATGGATTCGGCAACTTTGGTAGTATCAATCGCAAAGAAATCTTTCTCAAACCTTCTTGTTTGCAGGTTCACTTTTATCGAAGAAACATCAGGAATATTTTTGTTGCTATTACATGAAACCAACATGATGGCGGCAAGTAATGGAATCAATAGTCTTCTCATACCCCAAATAAAAGAAAAAAATAAAGACAATTTTGTTAAATGAAGAATTCACTGAGATTTTATTCTGACTTAATTTTACAAAATGAAAATTTTTCTTGCACAGCAGAATTATCACATTGGCAATTTTGAAAAGAACCTTGATAAAATTATTCACGCGATCAATGTTGCTAAAAGTCAAAACGCTGACCTGGTTGTTTTTAGTGAAATGAGCATCTGCGGTTATCCTGCCAAAGACTTCCTGGATTTTAAAGACTTTATTGATAAGTGCTATAATAGCATTGAAAAAATAAAACAACATGCAGATACCATCGGTGTAATTGTTGGTTCTCCTGACCGAAATCCGGTTCGGGAAGGAAAAGATCTTTTTAATGCTGCTTTTTTTCTTTATCAAAACGAGATTAAAAGCGTAGCGCATAAAACGTGTTTACCTAATTATGATGTGTTTGATGAATACCGCTATTTTGAGCCGGCTTTTACCTGGAACGTAATTGAGTTTAAGGGAAAAAGAATTGCTCTTACCATTTGTGAAGACATCTGGAATCTTGGCGACAACCCGCTTTACCGCATTTGCCCAATGGATATTTTGATGGAGCAGCAGCCGGATATGATGATCAATATTTCAGCGTCTCCTTTTGATTATACCCATGCTGATGATAGAAGAGCTACTATAAAAGCAAACGTTTTAAAGTATAAACTTCCTCTTCTTTATTGTAATGCAGTTGGCAGCCAGACTGAAATTATATTTGATGGCGTATCGTTGTGTTTCGATAAGCATGCCAATCTTTGTTACGAGCTTTCGCAGTTTGAAGAAGAGTTAAAGGAAGTGTATTTAAATGATGACGGCACTTTTGAAGCGCCGATTATAAGACATGCAAGTGAAGTAACCAACGTGCTTTTAGAGCCGCTGGAATTTACACCATCGCTAAACATTCAGCAGGTATATGATGCAATTATTTTAGGCATAAAAGATTATTTTACCAAAATGGGTTTTACCAAAGCAATCATCGGCAGTAGCGGGGGCATTGACAGCGCCGTCACAATTGCTCTTGCCTGTACTGCATTGGGAAAAGAAAATGTAAGAGCCATTTTAATGCCTTCGGAATTTTCAAGTTCCCACTCAATTTCTGATGCAGAGCAATTAAGCAAAACACTTGGAAACCCTTATGATATTATTCCAATAAAAAACATTTACGAGATTTTTTTAAAACAGTTGGATCCGGTTTTTAATAACCTTCCATTCAATATCGCCGAAGAAAATATTCAAAGCAGGACAAGGGGTAATTTATTGATGTCTATCGCCAATAAATTCGGATATATTTTATTAAATACATCCAACAAAAGTGAATTGGCAACAGGTTACGGAACGTTATATGGCGATATGGCGGGGGGAATTGGAGTATTGGGTGATTGCTACAAATTGCAGGTGTATGAACTGGCAAAATATATTAACAGGGAAAAAGAAATTATTCCCGAAAACATAATTACCAAAGCACCTTCAGCAGAATTGAGACCGGGGCAAAAAGATATTGATAGTTTGCCTCCCTACGATATTTTGGA
>DAHXOZ010000281.1 GCA_027364635.1 bacterium
AATTGGGTGGTAGAAGCTTCCGCTAATTATGCAATCAAAAAAGCGCAATCGCATAAAGAAGGAAAAGATAATCTTACCTGGGGCGAATATTTGGGAAGAAGTGCAAAAGGAAAAGAGCTAATTAGCTAATGTGATAATTAGCCAATTAGCCAATGTGAAAACGGAACAATGAAACAATCAAACAATGAAACAATTAACCAACGGTTTAACCAATTAACGAATTAACCAATAAACTAATTAACAACGATTCACAATGAATAAAATCTGGCTGGTAATTAAAAGAGAATATTCAACAAGAGTTCGAAACAGAACTTTTATTCTCTCAACCATTTTACTTCCTTTATTTTTTATAGGATTTATTTTCGCATCGGCTTATTTTTCCGTCACCAGTACTGAAAAGCAAAAGGTAGCCGTATCTGACAGCAACGGTATTTTTAAAAATAGTTTTCAAAGCAGCGATTTAATTACGTATGAGTTTCCGCCTGATGTAGATGCTGACAATTTTAAAGAGAAAGGGTATTCTGCTTTTTTAAAAATTCCGGATGATTACTCTTCGGGCAAAGATTCTATCGCTTTAATTTCAACCAAACAGTTAGGCTTAGACGCAGAAGAGAAAATAAAAGATCAAATTAATGCCGCCATCAGAAACCAGGCTTTTTTAAGAAATAATATTGACAAAAAAATCCTTGATTCGATCAATAATATTGATGAAGACAGGATGTATAATTTTAGAACGATCGTTAAACAAGGAAATAAATCAGAAAAATCCAACGCGGCACTTTCTTATGGAATTGGCTATGGAAGCGGGTTTCTGATATATATCACCTTATTTATTTACGGAGCCGCTGTAATGCGTGGCGTAATGGAAGAAAAAATGAACCGCATTGCAGAAGTGATCATCAGTTCTGTAAGGCCTTTTCAACTAATGGTGGGGAAAATCCTGGGTATTGCTGCTGTTGGTCTTACTCAGTTGCTGATCTGGATCGTACTGATTGTTCTTTTCTCTTCCGTTTCTGCTTCGTTTTTTTCTCCTGAAACCTTGCAGCATGCGCAAGCTATGAATGCGTCAATGGGCGCGGCAGGTAACAGTTCCGCAGCGGCAAATTTTTTAAATGCCCGCGACACTTTTTTATCTGCTAACTGGGGATTAATCATTCCATGTTTCCTGTTTTATTTTATCGGCGGATATTTGTTTTATGCTGCATTATTTGCAGCGGTGGGGAGTGTGGTAAATGAAGACCCGCAGGAAGCACAATCTTTAATGTTACCGATTACCATGCCGATAATCCTGTCGTTTGTTATTATGGCAACTGCTGTTGGAAAACCGGATGCACCCATTTCGGTATGGGGAAGCATGATTCCTTTCTCATCACCAATTGTAATGATGGCGCGCATTCCGTCAGGAAATGTTCCGGGGTGGCAGATTATTGTTTCTATGTTGTCGCTGGTTGCCGGTTTTATTTTAACCACCATGCTTGCGGCGAAAATTTACCGGACAGGCATTTTATTATACGGCAAAAAAGTAACTTTAAAAGAGATGGGCAAATGGCTTTTCAGGAAATCGTAATTCAATAAAATCAAAAATGAAAAAATTTAAAACTATTGCTGTTGGTATTGCTATTTTTTTGTTCGCCACAAATTGCTTTGCCCAACAGAAAACGGAAAACATTATCGTTATTACTACCGATG
This sequence comes from bacterium, assembly GCA_027364635.1. GTDB lineage: Bacteria > Bacteroidota > Bacteroidia > Chitinophagales > Chitinophagaceae > Ginsengibacter. Next base: position 1,690 of record DAHXOZ010000281.1, read on the forward strand.
GATTTCGCTGGCAGGAAGTTTTTGGCGGAATGGATTCTTCTATTGCCAACAACCATAAATTTAACCAGGGTGACAGCACTTTTATTTTTAAAAAATATTGGGCAGAAACACCTGAAGAAAGAAGAAAAAAGTTGTTGCCATTTGTATGGTCAACAATAGTTTCCAAAGGACAAATTTATGGCAACCGCAATTTAGGAAGCAAGGTAAATGTGACCAATCCTTATTGGTTTTCTTATCCCGGTTACAGCGAAATTTTCTGCGGTCATGTAGATACCGCGATCAACAGCAACGATTATAAAAATAATCCCAACACAACTTTACTTACTTTTTTAAATCATCAACCCAAATTTAAAAACCGCATCGCTGCTTTCGCTGCGTGGTCTGCTTTTGACAGGATCTTGAATAAACCGGATTGTGGTTTTCCTGTCACTTCTGCATTTGATAAAACAGGTGGACAAAATCCAAGTGCCAAAGAAAATTTGATCAACAAAATGCTCGAAGATTCTTACCGGCCGTGGGATGACGATGAATGCCTGGATGTTTTTACGCAGTATGAGGCAATGGAATATTTGCAAAAAAGAAAACCCAAAGTCCTTTATATCGCCTATGGTGAAACCGACGATTGGGCACATGGCGGCCATTACAAAGATTATTTGGAAGCAGCACACCATTTTGATAAGTGGGTAAAAGATATATGGAACTACGTACAAAGCCAGCCCCAATACAAAAACAAAACTTCTTTATTTATTACCGTAGATCACGGTCGTGGCACAGGTGACGAATGGACAAGTCATGGCAGCAAAATAGAAGGTTCTAACCAAATATGGTTTGCGGTAATGGGACCTGATACTCCGGCGAAAGGAGAAGTAAAAACACCAACTCAAATTTTTCAAAAACAATTTGCACAAACCATTGCGTCATTACTTGGTTTACAATTTACTGCGGAACATCCTGTTGCTAACGCAATTTCAGCGATAAAAAAGTAAAAGAAAAATCTTAATTATTCCTGCCCGAATGATCGTTCACGCTGGTGTTAGTTTACTGGCAGGAAAGATTTGTTTGGCGCCCGTTGCTGCTTTTGCAGAAGGTAACAGAAAGCCGAATGTAGTGCCTACATCAATTTTACTTCTTACATGAATCGTTTCTTCATGAGCCTCAATAATATGTTTTACGATGGACAATCCCAAGCCGCTACCACCAGCCTTTCGGGCACGTGCAAGATCAGTGCGATAAAATCTTTCAAAAATTCTTGACAAATGTTCTTCCGCAATTCCGTAACCATCATCCGTAATTTCTACTAATATTTTTTTGCCGTCAACCTTATAAGCACTGGCTTCGATATGGCCGTTTTGTTTACCATATTTGATGGCGTTATCAACAAGGTTAATGATGACCATCCGGATTTTTTCTTTATCAGCATATACAGTAAGCGGTAGTTCGCAGCCCTCTTTTATAAAACACTTAATGTTGTTTTCCCGTGTTTTTATCGAAAGCGATTCAAAAACTTCTTTTATCAAATCCTGGATTACAAAATTTTCTTTCAGCAACATCAATTCTCCACTTTCCAGTTTGGTTATTTGATCAAGATCGGTAAGTAAATTCACCAACCTGTCTACATTTTTAGAGGCGTTTTCCAAAAATCTTGTGTTCACTTCCTTATTAAATAAAGAAGTTTTGTTTTT
>DAHXOZ010000282.1 GCA_027364635.1 bacterium
TGCTCAGGTGTATGGCCGCATACCTCTATCAATGTATCGATCACCCATTGAAAAGTGTTTACGTCATCATTCCAAACAAATGATGAAAAAGTTTTACTGTTGCTGCCGCATCGCCTTTTGCGCGATGCCTTTCTTCAATTTCAATTCCCAGGTGATTACAAATTTTTCCTAATCCATATCCTTTTAACCCCGGAATGATCTGTCTTCCCAGCCTGATCGTACATAATTTTTTAATATCCCTTCAATCAGCCTTTCAATGTTGCGTGGCGAAAAGAAGGTAGGAGTGCCGCCACCAAGATGTAGTTCCCGTATGACAGGTACTTCATCCATCAGGTTTCTGTATAACTGCCACTCTTTAAGTATCGTATCAATGTATTCTTCTTCTACCGCATGATTGGTGGTGATTTTTTTATTACAGCCGCAGTAAGTACACAATGATTCGCAAAAAGGCAAATGCAAATACAGACTAATGCCACCCAGTGAATTCTGCTTCATAAAATTCTCGCGAAAGTTCTGTTCCCAATACAAATCAGGTGTCAATTCGTTCCAAAAAGGAACCGTAGGATAACTGGTATATCGCGGAACAGACGTATTGTATTTTGCCAATAATTCGAATTGAGAGGGCATAATATATAGTTTAATAATTGGAACCAAATGCTTTTTCCACCTGGTTAATATGACTAATTGATCAAAAGTACTTTAGCCATAAATAAAGATAAATGAGATTACTCATTTACTGTCATGATTTGTGTCATTCGCGCTCAAAAAAAGAACGTAACAGTAAACGAACAAAAAAGCAGGATTCTGATTCATTCCTGCAAAAAATTTTTATCGTGGTAAAATCCCTCACACAATATGCAATGGTGCTTCATTTAAAAAAATTGATAACAGGAAAAACAAGAATCAGTAAAATTTGTTTGTTTACTAAATTGCCAGTGATCTCCTAATTTTAATACCTAATTTTTATTATAAGATAATAAAGACAGACCGCATGATTTTCGTATTATTTTCTGAATCTATTGCCATTATTGGATTATATTAAGATTTGATCAATTAGCATATTAAACATTTTAGAGGTTATGCGGCTAATCTTAGTTATTTTATTAAATCAGCAATCCCGAAATATAATGATTCAAATAATTAAATCAATCAACCTGGCAGCAGCTTTTTTTCTTGAAACAGCAATGATTATTTCGTTTGGATATTTTGGTTACCACTATCCGAAAACTATGCTGATGAAATATGTTCTTATGATTGGATTTCCTCTTTTAGCCACCATTCTTTGGGGATTATTGGCTGCACCAAAATCTAAATATCGTTTGCAAAAAATTCCAAGAACATTTTTTGCTTTAGCGCTTTTTGGAGCGGCAACCTTTTTATTAAATTCAACAGGAAAAACTTTGCCGGCAGCAGTATTTGCTATTTTAGTTATCATCAACCAATTGCTTTTATTTATCCTGGAAGAATAACTAATCCGCAGGCAGCAGAGATCCGTATTTCTCATAAAAAAAACCCCGCAAAGGCGGGGCCGGTATTTCAAAGGGTACAGGTTAGAAATTATCTTCTATCGTCGTCATCATCATGCCGCCCAAAACCATTATTTGCATATCCATAGAATCTCCTGTTTAGCATTTGTATTTCATAATTCCTTTCGTTTTTTGCATCACGGATTGCTAATCTCTTTTGGCGATGGGACATATACCAATTACGCTGGATAGACATCACCTTATAATTAAATTCACGGTTTATTCTTTCCATCTGCATTTGTCTTTGATTTTCGTATGAGTGATTTCTATGATCATAAAAATCATGATCGTGCCTGTCATGATCTCCGTTATCATAGTGACCGTTTGAAGTTGTAGCATATGGGTCGTTTCTACCATAATCCCTATTGGGGCCGCGGTTTCCCTGTGCATAAGAGGCAGTAAAAAGTCCTGCTGTGAATAAAAGGGTAAGGATCTTTTTCATAGTAATTTTTTTAAATTGTTTTAAAAGTTGTTTCACTTATTGAGATGGATTTTTATAACCACGGTTTAACAATGAAATGTTAATAGACATTGTAGAAAGATTCCCCAAAAAAAAATCAATAAAAACAGGTTTTACAATACAGCAAGCTTTTCATAAAAAATTTACGCCTGTTAGAAAAAATTGCTTACATTAAATTGTAATTTTGCAGAAGAATAAGTTATGAATACAACAGAACCATTTAAAATTGAATCAGAAGAAGCAGATACGCTGTTAGCAGATGGTAACCATTACCAGTTGGTAGTTTGGAATGATGACGTAAACACTTTTCAATGGGTGATCGATACATTGATAGAGGTATGCGGCCATACACCTGAGCAGGCCGAACAATCGGCAATGATCATCCATACAAAAGGAAAATATGCAGTAAAAGAAGGTTCCTATAATACTTTAAAACCGATGCGCGATTCTATTATAGAACGCGGTATCAATGCAACTGTTGAAGAACTTTCTGAACGGTAACTCTATTTACATTTCTCACATTTAATTTCCCGCTTTGGAAGAAGAAGCAATTTATGATTTTCCGGAAATGATTTCCGGAGATGAAAACGGTCTCGTTGCCATAGGCGGAAATCTTTCTTTCGGCACCTTAATGAATGCGTACACAAAAGGAATTTTCCCCTGGTTTAATGCCGGGGAAATCATCCAATGGTATTCTCCCGATCCCCGTTTTGTTTTGTTTCCCGATAAAATAAAAATAAGCCACAGCATGCGGAATGTTTTTAATAAACATACCTTCAGATTCACTATTGACAAAGCTTTTCCACAGGTTATTAACGGATGCCGGCTTGCAAAAAGGCTACAGGGAGAAGGAACATGGATTAGCGATGAGATAGAAAAAGCCTACAATGAATTATTTGAAAAAGGTTTTGCACACAGCGCTGAAGCTTGGCATAAAAATGAACTGGTGGGCGGACTTTATGGTGTGTTGATCGGTAAAGTTTTTTTTGGAGAAAGTATGTTTGCCAATAAAAGCAATGCCAGCAAGTTTGCCTTTATTAAGTTGGTGCAGGCATTACAAAAAAATGGAATTGAATTAATAGATTGCCAGGTTTATACAGAACACCTTGAAAGCCTGGGCGCAGAGTTTATTTCACGAAATGAATTTAATTTATTGCTAAAGAAATGGATTCATTCAAACGCTTCTACATAGCCAAATTCAGAGTTTCAGTAAACAAACAAATTTTCAGAATTTTTATTTTGTTGTGCTGATAAAAACTGCATTTCAAGAGACACTTTTAGATAAATCAAAATCTACTTTTTTGTAAGGGAATCTTTCTACAATGTCTATTAACATTTCATTGTTAAACCGTGGTTATAAAAATCCATCTCAATAAGTGAAACA
>DAHXOZ010000283.1 GCA_027364635.1 bacterium
AAACGAAATACAAAAGATCAGTATCATTAAAAGTGCGATGGCAAAATCCTTCCAGTTTTTTCAAATCGTTATCAGTATGGTGCAAAATAAAAATTAATAGAATTTCTTCCTTTACTGGTTTTACAAAAACAAATCGTTGTAAAGGCGACTACCCGGCTTCACGGCATATTTTTCAAGATCGGTTATTCCTTCTTCTGCCAAAACTTCTTCATCAATAAAGGTATTTCCGGTACATTGAGATGACGATCTGCTAAGAATATAAAATACACTGTCGGCAATAATTTCAGGAGTGCGGCTCATTTGTATCAACGTTTCTCCGCCCAATAAATTTCTCACAGCAGCAGTGGCAATAGTAGTTTTTGGCCACAACGAATTTGCAGCAATATTATATTTTTTTAATTCTCCGGATAAGCCTAAAGCAATCATCGTCATGTTGTATTTACTCATAGTGTAAGCAAGATGATTACTAAACCATTTGCTATCCAAATTAAGCGGAGGCGACAAGTTGAGGATATGTGCGTTTACTCCGTTTTTCAAAAAAGGAATGCAGGCTTTGCTTACAAAAAAAGTTTTCATACGGGAGTTTCATTGAAAATAATTTTAGTTATGTGAGCACCTTTGCTAAAATTTAAAGAAAATGTTTTTTCATCTGAATATACCATGAGATGTTGATACTTTTGACAATGATCCAGAAGTTGATATCGTGACTGTGTAAAGAGAAATTGATGAATTGGAAGAAGAATTAAAAATTAAAAAGTGTGAGTACAGATGAATAGATATTTAAAAGGATTTTAACCTCATAAAGTATGAACATGGCAACAACATTTAATAAAATAGACGAGCTTACTCAAACATTGAAGGCTTTGCTGCCAATGGAACGTGACTCGAAAAATAAGCTGGATAAAAAATTCAGGTTAGAATTCAATTATAATTCAAATCATCTCGAAGGTAACACGCTTACTTACGGGGAAACGGAATTATTATTAATCTTCGGCAAAACCACAGGAAATCATGATTTAAGAGAATATGAAGAAATGGAAGCCCACAATGTTGCGTTGAATTTAATTAGGGATTGGGCGGAAGAAAAAGAGGTGCCTTTAAATGAAACAAGGATTAAAAACCTTAATGAAATTATTTTAGTAAAACCTTTCTGGAAAGAAGCGATCACATCTGATGGGCAGCAAACACGGCGGCAAATTAAGGTGGGTGATTACAAGGAATTTCCTAATTCAGTAAGATTAAGTAATGGAGAAATTTTTGAATATGCATCGGTTGCTGATACACCAATAATGATGGGTGAATTGATTGACTGGTTTAAAATGGAAGAAGAAAAAAAAGAATTACATCCGATAGAACTTTCTGCTTTACTGCATTACAGGTTCGTTCGTATTCATCCTTTTGATGATGGCAATGGCAGAACAGCACGGCTTCTGATTAATTATGTGTTTTTAAAAAATGATTTGCCGTGGGTAGTTATAAAATCTGCAGACAAACGTAATTATATTACAGCATTGAATAAGGCAGACACCGGAGATATAAATGCATTTATTGAATATATCGCTGAACAACTAGTTTGGAGTTTGGAGGTAAGTATTAAAGCTGCAAAGGGTGAAAGTATTGAAGAGCCTGAAGATTTGGATAAGGAGATTACTTTGCTAAAAACTGAATTAAAGGGAGAGAATGTTTTAAACTCTTCAGCCACGCCGGACAGTATATGTGATGCAATGGAACAGAATATTATTCCTTTATTTATGATAGTGGAAGAAAAGTTGGAAAGTTTAAAGGAGTTTTTCTTTAAAGCAAACAGGATAATTGCTTTTGAAATCACCGGAGAGTCTGGAACAAAAAGCGTGGGTACTAATGACAGTACATGGGAACAGATTAAAGAAAATTGGCTCATAAATCAGGTAAGAGGTAAGGCGAAAAAATTGCAGCATGTAATGTACAGTTATGAATTAAGAGGATTTAAAAAGAATATTGCTGCCAATGCATTTTATACCATTATAGAAGTTCAATTTAGAGATTTTAATTATTCTGTCCAATATGGTACAAATAGAGGAAATCCTTTGGAGCTACCTTACAATACAATGGTAGAAATCGAAGAATTAAGAAACTTTGTTGCGCCCGCAATAAGAGATACTATCGAAAAAATTAAAAATTTAAATAGAAAATCCAAAAGCCAGTAAAAATAATCAGCATAATGACGTAGCTCTATTAAAGAAGCGAAACTGGGGGTCTTCAAATACAAATATTGTAGCAGTTATAAAGCAATGCAACTGCAACAAATTCACTCAATTTTTATTCTGAATTTGCCTTTTCAAGGAACTGGCGTAACACGTATTGAAGAATGCCGCCGTGCCTGTAATATTCAATTTCAATCGAAGAATCGAGCCTTGCAATTGCTTTAAATTTTATTTCTGATCCATCTTCTCTTTTTGCAATTACATCTAATTCTTTTGAAGGTATTATATCATTTGCAATTCCCGTTATGGTAAAGGTTTCATTTCCTGTGAGGCCTAAACTTGCTGCATTTTCACCTTCATTATATTGCAGTGGTAAGACACCCATTCCTACTAAATTACTTCTGTGGATACGTTCGTAACTTTCTGCTATTACGACTTTTATTCCCAGCAAAAATGTTCCTTTTGCTGCCCAGTCTCTTGATGAACCGCTGCCATATTCTTTACCTGCCAAAACCACTAATGGAGTTTTAGTTTCTTTGTACTTCATGGCTGCATCAAATACAGGCATTTCTTCACCTGTGGGCAAAAATTTGGTAAATCCTCCTTCTTTTTCAACTAAAAAATTCCTGATGCGGACGTTTGCAAAAGTACCGCGCACCATTACTTCATCATTCCCTCTTCTCGATCCGTAAGAATTAAAATCCTTTTTTTCAACAGCAAGATTTATCAAATAATTTCCTGCGGGGGAGCGCTCATTGAAAGAACCGGCCGGAGAAATATGATCGGTAGTTACGCTGTCGCCCAGCATTAATAAAACCCTTGCTCCGCTTATATCTTTAAGTTCTTCTGCTTTATCAGATATATTATAGAAAAAGGGAGCTTCTTTTATATAGGTGGAAGTTTTATCCCAGATGTATAATTTTTCTTCGGGCACTATTAGTTTTTTCCAACTCTCATTTCCTTCAAAAATTTCTCCGTAGTTTTTTGCAAAATCGTTTGGAGAAAGTACGTTACTCATTAACTCATTGATCTCATCATCTGAAGGCCAGATGTCTTTCAAATAAACAGGTTGCAGGTTGGAATCATAACTGATGGGATCTGTTGTAAGATCAATATCCACACGACCTGCGATTGCATAGGCAACGACCAGCATGGGCGACATTAAAAAATTCATTCTTACCT
>DAHXOZ010000284.1 GCA_027364635.1 bacterium
CTTTTATTTGCCATCGCATCACGAACGGTGTAAAGTTGCAGGCCAATCAATTGTTTTTGTTTTTTAAGTTCCGACGGAATGATCATTAGTCCGGCAGAAAGGACGGTGGAGGTTTTTAAAAATGAACGTCTTGTTGTCATTGTTTTTGTTTTTAAAAAGGATGAAATATTTTTTTGTTATGTAGCTGATAATTACCGTGTTGAGCAATACTTAATCGGCGCAACAAGATACACTTTTCTGATATTATCTTTAATCATTTCTTGTCATAATTTATTATTACTCCAATTTTTTTTCGCTTTAAAAATTTGCGGAAGACGTTAAGAAGTTTGGTATCAGAATAAAAAATCTTCTTATTTGTTGCTTTACTACAATAATGCCGGAAAGAGGTTTCCGGAACAAAAATGGTTTCTATCAGCCCTCAATATTTACGCCTTCGTAAATTTCTGAGATGGCAATTTTTTCATCAATAGCTTTAACAGACAAAAAATTTTCCGCAGCATCGTATTCTTCCAGTTCCCAATGATTATTTTCATTTAACCGGAATACTTCAATGTGGATGGTTTCAGAATCTACGAGTATATATTCTTTTAGCGTTGGTATGTCCCGATACAATTTAAACTTTTCACCGCGATCATAATTTTTCGTTGATTTGGAAAGAACTTCAACAATTACAGTGGGGTTTAAAACATTATAATCATCATTATTAAGCGTTTGTATTTCGCCACAAATAATGGAAATGTCAGGATAAGTAAATAAAGTGTTGGACGGAATATGAATACGCAAATCACTTCCAAAAGACTGGCACTTTTTACCTTTCAATTTTTGCCAAATCGCAAAGAATAAATTACCGGTAATTATATTATGCGGAACCTTTGAACCTGGCCTCGCAAATATTTCACCTTTATAATATTCGTGCTTTTCCATTGAAGCATTTTCCATTTCAAGATATGCTTCAATAGAAATTTTTTGTTCGCCGTATGCAACAGCCGGTTCTTTTACTTCCATGTAATAAAGTTATCGTTTTTTTATCTCAAATTTTTCTAAATGCGGAATTTGCCACTCTGATAAAGTAAAAATCCCTTTTGTTTATTAGTTTGCTATAAAACATCTGTGTCAGGATTTACCTGATGAAATCATTCCCCAATTCCCCGAAATGAACTTAGTACTTTACCATTCGTTTTATCAATTCAATACAAGCGCGGCTGTTGTGATAAGGACATTTCCAGATTCCGGTTTTGTCCTCATCCATAACACTACCATCTTTTTTTATTCCCCAAAACCATTCGCCATTTTTTTTATCACAAATGTGATTGCGGATGAACTCCCAGCTTTTCAATGATCGTTGCAAAAAATTCTCATCGTTAGTAATTTGCCATGCATTGAAAAAACCAACCATCGCTTCTGCCTGTGGCCACCAATGTTTTTCTTTTACCAGGTCATCTTTTTCAATATTGAATTCGTACCATAAACCTCCATCCTTATCAAGACCGTCTGTTGTTGCCGTGGCAAGTTGCACTGATTCGTTCTTTACCTGTTCCAATAAAGAAGCATTTTTAATTTGTTCGGTTGCTTCTTGCAAAAGCCAGGCAGCTTCAATATCATGGCCATAAGAAACTATTTCGGATTTCCTGTTCCACTTTTCATCAAAAAATAAAACCAGGTGGTGTGTTTCCCGATCGATAATATGGTTTAGAAAAATAAAAACCAGTTCGGTGATTCTCTCTTCCAGTTTTTCGTTTGTCCATATTCGGTATAGATTAGCAAAAGCTTCCAAAAGATGCAAGTGCGTGTTCATTGATTTCTTTTCATTTGCATCTTTTTTGCTTAAGCGCAGATCTCCGGTTTCTTTCCAATCGCGCGACAGTGCTTCAATGTAACCGCCATTTTTTGTATCATAACTATGCTCAAGAATGTCATTGTACAATTGAATCGCCAGTTCTTTTGCTTGTTCATTTTTATTGCTGATATAAAATTCGCTTAAGCCATAAACAGCAAAAGCAAGGGCGTAAATTTGCTTTTTAGTATCCAGCGGGTTTCCTTCAAAATCAACCGTCCAATAAACTCCTCCAAATTCTTTATCAATAAAATGATCGCGTAAATAATTAAAGGCTCTTTGAGCGGTTTGAAGATATTCCGGATTTCTGGCAAGATTAAATGCAGCAGAAAATGACCACAAAATTCTGCTGTTCAATACAGCCCCTTTTGGAGCCTCCTTATATATTGTATTGTTATTATCAATCCTGCCGTAGAAGCCACCATGGGTTGCATCAATCGTATTTTTTTGCCAATACTCAAGAATATTCTGCAACTCCATTTCCAAATCCTTCTTATATTTTTCTAGCAAATCCTTCATTACAAATTTTTTATTCGACTCTTGTTCGAAGCTAAGCCCGAAAAGACTTTTTCATTTTTTGCTTTTTCACATCAGACTGATATTGATGATTCTTTTCAATGATACTGATTACAGTGTGCAGAGAAGCATCAGAGTTAAAACCATCTTCCTGTGTATTGATAACGTAATCCAGCAACTTTTCAATGGTTGAAGTGGCCACATGCATTTTTAAATCTGAAGATGCATAGTAAATGAAAACGGTTCCATCCTCATCCGCGATCCATCCGTTTGAAAAAAGGACATTGGAAACATCCCCGACTCTTTCTTTTCCTTTGGGAGCCATAAAATATCCTGCCGGTTTGTGGATCACTTTGGTGATATCCTCAAGATCAGTCATGAACAAATAAAGGACATAACGCAAACCATTTGCTGTATTTCTTACACCATGAGCCAGGTGCAGCCAGCCTTTTTGGGTTTTAATTGGGGCCGGACCAAGCCCGTTCTTCGCTTCATAAATGGTGTGGTATTTTTTTTGATCAATGATGATTTCTTTTTCGATAACTGCATTTTCGATATGATCACAAAAGCCGACGGCGATTCCTCCACCCGTTCCTGCTTCTACAAAAGAATCCTGAGGCCGCGTATAAAAGGCGTATTGATTATTTACAAATTCGGGATGCAACACCACGTTTCTCTGTTGTGGAGAAGGTGTTTTTAAATCTGGCAAACGTTCCCATGATAATAAATCTTTGGTACGTACAATGCCACACTGCGCAATGGCTGCAGACTGATCCCTTTCCGGAGCGGATTCATCTCTTGATTCAGAACAAAAAATTCCATATATCCATCCATCTTCATGAACTACCAACCGCATATCATAAATATTTGTTTCTTTACTGTTACCCTTAGGAATCTGCGCGGGAGCTTTCCAAAACTCAAATTGATCAATTCCATTGTCGCTTTGAGCGATCGCGAAAAAAGATTTCCGATCGTTTCCTTCTACTCTTGCTATCAGCAA
>DAHXOZ010000285.1 GCA_027364635.1 bacterium
TGCGGGAATATGTGATTGCCGGCGCTGCAAAAAGATTGCGGCCAAAAATGATGACGGTGTTTGTTATTCTTATCGGTTTAATTCCTATTCTATGGAGCTCCGGAGTGGGCAGTGATGTAATGAAACCGATTGTGTTGCCAATGATCGGCGGTGTGTTTACTTCCGCAGTTTTTGTCCTGTTGGTATCGCCGGTGATTTTTTTGATGAATAAAGAATATGAGCTGAGGAAGTACGGAAAAATACAGGTGCTGGAAACAAATCATTAGGAAATAAATTGTAAACAAAAAAATATCAAAATGAATATTATTCTTAAATCAACCATTACCTGCCCTAATTGCGGCCATCAAAAGGAAGAAACAATGCCGGTAAATGCCTGCCAGTTTTTTTATGAATGTGAGCAATGCAAAACGCTCTTAAAACCGAAAGCAGGCGATTGTTGTGTGTTTTGTTCTTATGGAAATGTTCCCTGTCCTTCGGTTCAGGAAAAAAATGATTGTTGTAAAAAATAATTTAAATGAAGATGAAAAAAAATATTTCCTTAATAGTCACATTGATGCTTTCATTTAATTATGGAATGTGCCAACAGGTTTTGAAATTGAATGACATTTTTTCGATCATTCAGAAAAATAATCCTGAAGTGAATATGTATGATGCGCAGATTCGTTCTCTTGATGAGGCATCTAAAGGCGCTAAAAGCTGGTCTCCGCCCGAGTTTGGTGCAGGGTTTTTTATGACGCCTTATAACCTGGCTCTTACAAAAGCGACGTCCACCCAAAAAGGAATGGGTGCATTTATGATCAGTGCTTCGCAAATGTTTCCTAATAAAAAAGAGCAAAATGCAAATGAAGACTACCTGAAATCTTTATCATCAGTAAACAAAGAAAATAAGCAATTTTCTCTTAACGATTTGTATGCTGAAGCAAAAAAAAATTATTACGACTGGATGGTTACTGAAAAGAAAATAGCGGTATTGAATGACAATAAAAAGCTGTTGAATTTTATGATCCAAAGTGCTGAGTTGAGGTATAAAAACAATCTGGGAAAATTAAATGCCTATTACAAAGCAAAAGCGGCGTTAGGTAAAATTGAAAGCCAGCTTGAAATGTTGACTAACCAGGAAAAGAAAAATCAGATTGCCTTAAATACTTTGATGAACAGGGATAGAAATGAAAACTTTATTGTTGATACGAACTATGTAATTAAAAATTATAATCCCGCAGACACGAATTATTTAATCCAATCAAGAAGCGATATAAAAGCGGTAGCGCAGAATTTACAAATCAATCAATTGCAATTGAACCTGGAAAAGACAAAGCAGTTACCGCAATTTGGGATTTCTTATAATCACATGTTTGCCTTTGGACAATCCCCGTGGCTTTTCTCGTTGATGGCAACCGTAAAAATACCTTTGGCTCCTTGGTCTACAGGCGCTTACAAAGCAAAGGTTGAAAGTTTGAAATGGCAGCAACAGGCTTTTGAAGCGCAACGGCAGATGATCATTAACCAGGCATCCGGCGAAGCGGAAGGTTTACTTTCTTCTATTAAAAGTAAAAAAAGACAGGTTCGATTATTTGAAGAGAATATTATTCCGGCTCTTAAAAAAAATTACCAGGTAATGCAGTTGGCCTACGAACAAAATACCGGTGAATTATTTGAATTGTTTGATGCGTGGGAAACATTGAATATGACACAACTTGATTACTTAGATCAGTTGCAGGAGTTATTAGATCTGCAGGTACAGATGGATAAAACCCTCGAGCAAAAATAAAACGATCATGAAAAAGAAAACTTTAATTATAAAACGTTATTGTCAGGATAAAAATTCTGAGAACCGGCGAAAACACTTTGACGGCATGGGTCATGGCCCTCTCCCAAGGGAGAGGGGTTGGGGTGAGGCTTTACAGGCTGGCAGGGCCTTTCGCACATTTAGTCGGACAACAATAATTATAAAAACATTTTTACTGCTGAGCAGTGCTTTGGGTTTAATGGTATTTATTGGATGCAAAGATCATAGCAAGGCCAGGGTTACTTCTAATGCTGGAACTGAAGAGATTTACACCTGTTCCATGCATCCACAAATAATAGAACATGCGCCGGGGCACTGCCCTATTTGCGGGATGACATTGGTGAAAAAAGAAAATGCAGCCAGGGAAATTTCTAAAGTAGATCTTTCTACATTACTTCAACCTGTCAATAATACAGTATTGTCTTCCATCCCGGTTACTACCATGCAAGTTGAAAAACAACAGTTACGGTTAAACGCTTTAGGTACGGTGGAATATGACACCAGATTCATGAAAACCATATCCGCCCGGGTTAGCGGACGAATCAATAAGTTGTACATCAAATATCGTTTCCAACCGGTTCGTGCAGGCGAAAAAATAATGGAACTCTACAGTCCTGAATTATTGACGGCGCAACAAAATCTTTTATTTCTTATAAAAAGTGATCCTGAAAATGAAGCATTGATTGATGCTGCAAAACAAAGGTTGTTATTGCTTGGAATGCATGAAATCGATTTGCAAAGAATGATAACTAACGGTAATGCACAGCCTAACATTACTGTCTACAGCAATTACACCGGTCATATTCATGAAGCTGGACAGAAGGGGTATTCAACAGAGCCGGTTAGTTTACCAACTGAAACGCCGGAACTTACCGTTAAAGAAGGCATGTATGTGGATAGGGGACAACCAGTGTTCCAGGTAAATAATATGAATCATGTTTGGATAAGTTTAAGCTTATTTCCCAGGGATATTTCATTAGTGAAAGTGGGAACTCCTGTAACTATTATCCCGGAAACAGAACCGGATAAAAAAATTCATGGGAAAATTAATTTTATTGAACCTTTTTACCGCGACAATTCAAAAACAGTAACGGCAAGAGTTTATCTCGATAATTCAGCATTAATGATACCGGTTGGAAGCCAGGTAAAGGCAACTATGGATGTAAGTACTTCACTTAATAACTGGTTACCACAGGCGGCGGTTTTATCGTTAGGGTTAAACAAAGTTGTATTTCTAAAAGAAAGAAAAGTGTTTAAAGTAAAGCCGGTAAAAACAGGTATTACGGCAAATAATTTGATTCAGATAACAAATTGTTTGAGTGAAAAAGACAGCGTGGCTACCAATGCGCAGTTTCTTGTAGACAGCGAAGGATTTATAAAAGTTAAAAAGTAAATCATGAAAAATCTTTTCAAAGTACTTATAGCATTGATGTTTATCATTGCAACAGGATGTAAAAATAAAAACAAAAAAATACTTGCACCAAATAAAGACATAATCTACACCTGCCCGATGGATCCGCAGGTGGTGGAAGCG
>DAHXOZ010000286.1 GCA_027364635.1 bacterium
TTTATTAGAAGGGGGCAGCTCATCTAATACAATTTTGCCGTTCTCAAAAACTCCTTTTATGATTAATGGCATAATGAAAATTTTATTAAGCAAATTACAAAATTTCTCCTAAGAAATTGGAAATCGTAATAATGCATTCATTAAACAATTACTTAAAAATATAAAACTACATCAAGGTATCTTTGTGGATAATGAAAAGAGATGAATAAATGTATTAAATAAAAATAATTAATTCTGTTTTAATGTTTGCAACTTCCCGTTTTACCGGCCTTTCGATTAAAAAAATATTGTGGTTGTTTTTGTTGTTAGCGATTGTTTCCTGCAATAATAATAAGACGCCTAAAGCCACTCAAAACCAGCAAGTTTCAAAAGATACCACTGTCTCAATTGCAGCAAAAAAGAAAACCATCTTGTTTTTTGGCAACAGCCTTACTGCCGGCTATGGCGTTGATCCCTCCGAAGCGTATCCGGCTTTGATACAGGATAAAATCGATTCTCTGGGATTGAATTATAAAGTGGTCAACGCGGGTGTGAGCGGCGAAACTACAGCCGACGGAAACAGCCGTATTGACTGGATTTTGAAACAACCGATCGATATTTTTGTGTTGGAATTGGGCGGTAATGATGGCCTGCGCGGCATTCCTTTAAACGCAACCAAAAAGAATCTTCAGTCCATTATTGATAAAGTGAAAGCTAAATATCCAAACGCGAAGATTATACTGGAAGGAATGCAGATTCCGCCAAACATGGGGCCGGATTATACTACAAAGTTTAAAGAGATTTATCCGCAGGTGGCAAAAGAAAATCACATTGAGCTTGTTCCTTTCTTGTTGAAAGGTGTTGGTGGCGATCCGAAACTAAACCAGCGGGATGGCATACATCCTACCGCCGAAGGACATAAGATCGTTGCAGAAAATGTGTGGGAGATTTTAAAGAAAGATTTATAGAATTTGAAGTTGAAAGTTTATAGTTAAACAGAGGAAAATTGTTCAATAAGAAAACGATAAAACTTCGTGTCAATTAAACAATCTTTCTAACTTTACTAAACTATCCTGATTAATGGCCTATCCGTCCTAAAAAAAATTACTTGTTGAGGCAACCTTTATCCGTGATATTACGATTCCTAACCAGAAACTTTTACTATTGTTATCAGCAAAAGAATTGAACATCCATATCAGGGGTTGTGCCCGTAACCAAAGAGAGAGCCAGAAAATGATCTATAACTCTTTCTACAGCTATGGTATGTCTGTTTGTTTGCGGTATGCTAAGCGAAACGAAGATGCTGTTGAGATTTACAATGATAGCTTCCTGAAAATATTTAAAGAAATCTATCACTACAAACCTTTATACGCTGATGAATTAAATTCATTTAAAGGCTGGGTAAGAAAGATAATTATTTACACTGCTATCGATCATTGCAGGAAAAATAACAAGCATTCTTTTACCACTGATTTTGAAACATCAGTGATTTATCTTCCGCAAAACGAAGAAAATGCTTTAGACCGTATTTCGTATGAAGAGATCATCTCTTCGATACAACAACTTTCACCAGCTTACAGGACAGTTCTTAACCTGTTTATTATTGACGGCTTTACACATGACGAAATTGCGAAGCAACTTGATATTTCCGTTGGAACTTCAAAATCCAATCTTTTTAAAGCGAGACAGCAATTGCAACAAATTTTAAAAAATGAAAATAAAATACAAATAACCAAAAATGTGGGATGAAGAAAACGATAAAAGAATGAGAGACGCTGCCAACCACTTTCAGCCTCCTTTTGACGAAGCAGCATGGCAAAAGATGGAGCAATTGCTCGATGAAAATCTTCCTCAAAAGAAGGACAGGAAAAGGTTTTTGTTTTTGCTTCCTTTTGTTTTGATGCTTGCAGGTTTTGTTTTCTTTGTCTTTTTCTATCACAACAATCACAGTTCTACACAAAGGCACTTTCACGAAAATCCTGTGACAAAAAACAACCCATCAGTTGAAAATCCGCACAATGAAAATATAACAGCAAAAGTTATTGAACGCAACAAGAAAAAAGCAATTGCAACAACCGGCAATGATAGCAAGGAGAGAAAAACAAAGCTTGTTGAAGAGAATGGAAATGCGGTGAATAATGTTGTTAAAAAAGGAAATCAAAATAAAATTTTTGACGGAAATATTGCTCAGAATGAACCAGAAAAAGCAACCTTGAATCCTGGTAAAAATTATGCAGATAGTAAACCAACAAATTCGTCGAAATCTGATTTTACGGAGAAAGATGATAAAATGTCCAGTACTTCAAAAGCTGAAACAAAACAGCAAACCCTTGGAGAAAATGTTTCTCAGATAAAAGATGAAACAACAAAGGCAAAACGAGATGAGAAAAGTGTAAAACAACAACCGGAAAAGAAGAAAAATTTTGCAAATGATTTTAGTTTGAGTTTTTCTGCAGGCCCTGGAGTAAGTGCGGTTGGCAATAATGAAGGTAAGCTGACACTGGATTTCGGAATAGGTGCGGCTTATCGTTTTTCAAAACATTTTGGTGTTCGTGCCGGAGTTTTAGTTTCAAAAAAAATCTATTCTGCCACTCCTGAACAATATAACCCGGGTATTGGTAACTATACCTATCTTGAAAAGATCAATGCCAACTGTAACGTTATTGATATTCCATTGAACATTGATTATTACTTTAAGCAAAAAGGAAAACATGGTTGGTTTATTTCAACCGGGCTATCTTCTTACCTGATGAAAAAAGAAAGTTATGATTACGTTTACAAAACGCCGGGAGGGCAGGTATACAATAAAGACTGGACCATAAAAAATCAAAACAAGCATTTCTTTTCTGTATTAAATCTTTCAGCGGGCTATCAATATTCTCTAAACAAACGCTTTTCATTGGTAGTACAGCCTTATATCGATTTGCCGCTTACAGGCATAGGAGCAGGAAAAGTAAAACTAAATAGCGGGGGGATTTTGTTTACTGTAAAAGCAAAACCTTTTTTGAAGAAAACGAATTAAAAAATCTGAATAATTTAATTACTACATTAATAAATTAAGAGTGTTTTTTCTTTAACTGAAAAACCCTTGAAATATTAAAACCGAACAATATATTGCCATCTTCCCACCTGTTGGTAGTTTCTGCAATAAAAGATTTTTCAGTCATCCCGAATGAATTGGTGAAATGCAATTGGAAAACGTGGCCGCCTGTTCCAAGATCAATCCCAAAAGACAAAACATTATGAGCTGCACTTCCTTTGTCGTTAAGGCGATAATAATATTCAACGTTTACATTTAATCTTTTTGATATCCGGTGTGT
>DAHXOZ010000287.1 GCA_027364635.1 bacterium
CAAGAAGTACTTCTTCCAGTTTTTTGTCGCGGTCTTTTCGCATGTCGTGATAGTGAGTGGAACGGGACTTTATTGGAATGGCTTGGTCTTACGGTTGATTGTATCGACAAACACCAGCCTAACAGCGAAGAACGAAGAAAAGCGTATGCGAGCGATGTAGTGTACGGAACCAATAATGAATTTGGTTTCGATTACCTGCGTGATAACATGGTGCACACTCCTGAAGAAATGGTGCAGGGCAAGCATCACTTTGCCATGGTGGATGAAGTGGATAGTGTGTTGATCGATGACGCGCGAACTCCATTAATCATTTCCGGGCCAATTCCCCGGGGCGACCAGCAGGAATATGATCAGTTAAAACCCCGTGTTGAAAAAATAGTAGAAGCTCAGAAAAAAGTAACCAGCAATTTTTTAATTGAAGCCAAGAAAAAAATAGCTGAAGGAAATGATGACCCGAAAGACGGAGGTTTGGCCTTATTCCGCGCTCATCGCGGACTTCCCAAAAACAACGCTTTAATAAAATATTTGAGCGAACCAGGCATGAGGGTAAAACTTCAAAAATCTGAAAATTATTACCTGTCAGACCAGGAAAAAAACATGCATGTGGTAGACGAAGAGTTGTATTTCGTAATTGACGAAAAAAACAACCAGGTTCAACTAACTGATAAAGGAATTTCGTTGATTACCAAATCGGGTGAAGACCCTGAATTCTTTATCCTGCCGGATATCGGAGTAAAACTTGCAGACATCGAAAAAAGTGATGCTTCAGCGGAAGAAAAACTCGAACAGAAAGAAGCTTTACTGAACGATTATTCTGTAAAAGCCGAAAGAATTCATACCATTACCCAACTATTAAAAGCCTATACGCTTTTTGAAAACGATGTGGAATATGTGGTAATTGAAGGGCAGGTAAAAATTGTAGATGAGCAAACAGGGCGTATCATGGAAGGACGCCGTTATTCAGACGGTTTGCACCAGGCCATTGAAGCAAAAGAAAATGTAAAGATCGAAAGTGCCACTCAAACGTATGCTACCATTACGTTACAGAATTATTTCAGGATGTATCATAAGCTGGCCGGCATGACCGGTACGGCAGAAACAGAGGCTTCAGAATTCTGGGATATTTATAAGTTGGATGTTGTTTCAATTCCTACCAATGTGCCGGTAATAAGGGAAGATGACCAGGACCTGGTTTTTAAAACCAAGCGCGAAAAATACAAAGCGGTTATTGATGAAGTAGAAAAAATGACTACCGCAGGCAGGCCAATTCTTGTCGGAACCACCTCTGTCGAAGTAAGTGAATTACTGAGCAGAATGATGAAGCAGAAAGGAATTGCTCATAATGTTTTGAATGCAAAACAACACGCAAAAGAAGCACAGGTAGTTGCTGAAGCGGGTTTGGCGGGAGCTGTTACCATCGCCACCAACATGGCCGGGCGTGGTACAGATATTAAACTTGGGCCCGGCGTAAAAGAAGCAGGAGGTTTAGCTATCCTTGGTACAGAAAGGCATGAAAGTCGTCGTGTAGACAGGCAGTTGCGTGGTCGTGCCGGAAGGCAGGGTGATCCCGGATCTTCTAAATTTTTCGTTTCACTGGAAGATGACCTGATGCGTATGTTCGGAAGTGAGAAAATCGCTTCGTTGATGGATAGAATGGGTTATAAAGAAGGCGAAGTAATTCAGCACAAAATGATTTCCAACAGCATCGAACGTGCGCAAAAGAAAGTGGAGGAAAACAACTTTGGTATCAGGAAAAGATTGTTGGAGTATGATGATGTAATGAATAAGCAGCGTACCGTAATTTACGGAAAAAGAAACCATGCTTTGTTTGGTGAAAGGCTTGCGCTCGATCTTGATAATGCATTTTATTCTGTGGCTGAAGGAATCATCAATTCATTCAAAGAAGTAAATGATCATGAAGAGTTCAAACTTGCTGTGATCATGAATTTTGGTATTGATACCACCATTACCCAGGAAGAATTGGAAAAAGAAGATTTGGATGCATTGGCCAACAAATTATATTATGAAGCCAAAGATCATTACAATGCCAAAAACAAGGCAACGAATGAACAAACGCTTCCTGTTCTTAAGAACATTCGTAAAGAACAAGGCGCTCACATTATGAACGTAGCCGTTCCGTTTACCGATGGTAAAAAAGCAATGCAGGCAATTGCCAATTTGGATAAAACCATCGAAACTAACGGCGCAGAACTCACCAATGCGCTGGAACGCAATATTACCCTCGCCTTGATTGATGATGCATGGAAAGAACATTTGCGTGCCATGGACGACCTGAGACAAAGTGTTCAAACGGCAGGATACGAACAAAAAGATCCGTTGGTAATTTACAAAATCGAAGCTTTTGGTGCCTTCAAACAAATGGACGACCAGGTAAATAAAGATATTGTAAGCTTCCTGGCACATTGCCATATTCCAGCAGAACAAAACCAGGAAACCAGGATTACAGAGGAAAGGAGAAGAAGAACGGATATGAGCAAAATGCGTCAACGAAAAGCCGAATTTGCGGGTGCAGCCGAAGGACCTGATTATCTTTCACAGGAAAATAATTATATCGATCCTTCAGAAGATGTAAAGCAGGAACCGATAAAAGTTGGGCCAAAAATAGGACGTAATGATCCCTGCCCTTGTGGAAGCGGCAAAAAATACAAACATTGTCATGGAAAAGGAGAAGGTTAATTTTTTTATTAAAAAATTATTTTTAATTTCAGCCTATAAACCGTTTGCAATATGAAAAGCATTTTTTTAGTATCGGCTTTATTTATTGTAAGCCAATCGACTTTTTGCCAGTCAACAAAAACCAAGACTGATTTAAAAAATACCACTAAAACGGCTTCCAATCAAACTACCACACCGCATAGAAACCTCAATTTACCTGTGATATATACTTTCATAGGCAATGGTGCTTGGTCTAATGTGAATAATTGGGATCCCAACGGCATTCCCCCGGTGGATATTACTCCGGGAAGCGAAATATGGATCAATAGCCCAATTACAGGAGCTAAATGCATTTTAGATGTTCCTTACACTGTTCCTAATACTACCAATACCATAAAACTTACGGTTTTTACCGGCAATAAATTGGTGGTTCCCGATTTAATTGTAAAATAAGAATTGGCTTTATTTATTGGTTTACTGCACTTCTTCTTTGCAAAAACTCCTTGCTAATAAATAATAATCTTTTAATAAATAAAGGAAAATTAAAAATTACAACCCCTTTAAACACAGGTAATTTTCTTCAGAACTTTCTTTCTTGTTACTTTTGTTAAAAAACCCT
>DAHXOZ010000288.1 GCA_027364635.1 bacterium
AGGGATTGGACTTTTTTCAGAAAGCTATCTTGTTTTTTTTGAAGGTAAAGTACGTGTTTGTCTTCCCACGGATGAATGCCCGGGTGAGCGGTTATATAATCAATTCTAACCTTCGTGTAATATTGCACTGAATCATAAGCCTGTTTATAAGCGGGACTATTTTCAATATCCTTTTGGGCTTTGACAGATTGGATACCAGCATTCATGTAACGGCTATTAAAGTCCTGAACCCAGTTGCGCCAATCAGCAAGAGAATCCTTATTGACAATAAACTGAAAAGCGATTCCATATTGCCTGGGTGAACGTTCAGAATAAGGTGTGGCCGCACTTTGCATAGGGTCCAGATTGGTTACTTCATCCAACTCCATCATTTGCCAATTAAGTTCTTTAGCCGCATGGAACATCATTTGAGTTACAAGAGATCGCATGTTATCCTGCATGGTAATTTCCTGCTGTAGCAAACCATTGCCGAGACGAATAGATTGATTTTGTGAATTTTCAATGCTGGCTTCATCGGGACAATCAGCAGGAGAATATTGACAATTTTGGGCATTTGATAAAAATGGAAACAAAAGAAAACAAATGATTGTTGAAAAGATGATGAATCCGGGCTTCATTTTATTACTTAACTTTTGGTATTTATCAATTATTTTTAAATTCTACTTTCACGGTATAATATCCATAAATGATTACCGATGCTTCCATCGGATTAATTTGTTTGGCGTCATAGCGTTTGTCTTGTAGTGTGGCTGTATTGTTTTTTATCTCCAACGGAAAATCAATGTAGAGGATAGGAGCAACATTTTCATTTGTTCCGATGCTCATTGCTTTGGCAGCGAGATCTTGTATCTTTTGCATATTAGCAAGATTGGGAGCGCCGCGGCCATTTCCCATTTGTTGTTGCAACGCTTTCATTTGTACAGCAATTTTTTCTCCTTCAGCTTTCATTTTTTCTGCCCCCTGTTGTGCCTTACCTGACTCAGCCAGTTCCTTCATCTTATTTACATCGCGGAAAATATTGTCGGTACCATTAATTTGCAACGGTACCGGTGGGGCACCCGGTACCTGCCATTTGCCGGCGAAAGCATTGGGATTGGGTATAAAACCGGAAAGAAGGATGGTATCCCGGCCCGGATGACAGTAATCCATTTTCAAATTATAAAGTGTAGAAAAATATTTTTTGGTACCAATATAAACAGGCCGGGGACCCGGGGCTACTATTTCATTTGTGAGGAGATCGCATTCTATTTGCTGGTTTGATTTTTTCTTAGGGAAACCCATCTTGTCTGTTCCTTCGGTAACCACCCAGCGATAGCAGGTATCGTTATCATAGTTAAACTCAGGAGCAATTTTTTCTTCTCCTTTTAAATGAGCGATGGCATAGCCATTATCTTTTCCCAGTTTCACGTCCATTTCTATTTCAAGGTGGAATCCGTTTAATAATCTTATAAGTTTTTGCATGAGGTCCGATTCTGTGCCTCCCAACAATTGCTCTTGCCTTTCGAGGCTCAATAAAAACGGAATGTTAGCAAGCCCGCTCCAATCATGTTCGTGAAATAGTTTATTGGAATAGTAATCTAATGCTTTTGCAACAAGTCCGGCACATTCAGCAAGATCATTACCCTCATCCGCCTGGAATCCCATTAACAGCACATTTCGTGTTCCTGCTAAAAGAGTCCTTATTACTGTCGGGGCTGTTTTTATATTATTCCTATAGTCTTTAAAAAGTTTTTTTGCTCTCCAATACATTCTTAGGGCAAGGAACCGGATCGCATTATTTAACTCGGAGTTGTCTATATAGGAACATGCACCATTATGTTTTTTACTGAATACTTCATATATAGACTCTGCCATAGACTGATCCATTGATACATTTGCTGATGATCCGGTAAAATCGGAGCCTACTCCCAATAACATGAGGTTTCTATCAATGCCTAATGCATCACGCATCAAATCCGATTCAGGCTTGAAAAATTTTTCAACATAATCATCGCTTTGTTTGTCATGTTGCTTTTGCAGGTTAGTATCACAGGCTATGCAGGTATAGTCAAATTCGGGTGGAATAGGATTGATGTAATCCGATTCCTTATCTTTTTTATGCATTTCATAAAATGATATAATGGCATCGTACTTTGGGCGGGTTTCGTTACACCATTTATTAAGATTTGAAATGAAATTCTGAAGTGCAGTTTTTTTTTGTGGTTCTTTATCGCCCGGGTTTGTCAGATCATTGTTCTTATCTACTTTGTATTTTGTATATTCTGTTTTCAGATCTTCCAACTGAGGCTCGGTAACTTCGGTAAAATGATGTCCCCACTCACTTATCTGCTCCGAAGGAGTATTCAGTTTATCCTGAAATTGCTGTAGATTTTTTAATCCATCATCAATTTTTTTATTCCAATCGTCAACTTGTTGCGAGGATAGATGAACATTGTCATCCGGACTAATAGTAATAGCGCTGCCACCGCCCAAATGATAAACCATTCCTCCTTCAGTAGAATCGGTATAGCTTTTCGTAATGAAGACATTTTTTGATTTCCAGTAGCCGGTAAACCAGAGGAAACCGGTTTGTTTTGAAGAAGAATCCGGTCTTGACAAAACCTGCTGCGCCAATGAAGAATTAATAATGGAACTAATTATAAGAGAAAGAAAAAAGAAAGCTATTTTTTTGCAAAGCTGCATGGTGATTATTTTAACATGAAACCTTTTTTAGCACCCCCCAGGCGAACCCTCAGATTATCTTCCTGCAATCATTTGTCCGGGTGTTATTGACATGGTTCGGGTAAATGATCATTTTTAATGTTAACCAGGTCCGCATATTCCGATCCCGTTTTTTCGATAGCCTGGCTTACCATTCCAAGTATTGGCAAGGTAGCACCAAGTGCCTGCTGTTGTAGTGAAACGGCCTGCTGTTTTAGAACAGTCATCCTAAAAGAATCCCCATAGTTAGCATCACTCTCTGCCTTGTCTATTATCGCAATTTTATTTTTGATATCGGGAAGATACTTTTGTAATATGGCATCCAGTTTTTGAAGATAACTATCTGCAACTGCAACTCTTTTTTGACGAAAATCGAGACTCCTGCTTTTTACGCAGCCGCATTTTGGCAATGCAAGATCTGCCCCTTTTACTTTAATTTCGTCGCAGCTTCCTGTCATTTTTATTTTATCTTCCTGCTGATCAAATTCTCCTCCCAATTGCGAAACTTTAGTGCTTAAATCAGTAATGATCACATTGATTTTGCCCCCTGCTTCCTGCGCCTTGCCGATACTTGGAATGGTAAGCCAGGCTAT
>DAHXOZ010000289.1 GCA_027364635.1 bacterium
AACAGCTCTTAACGAACCACGAACAGTGGTAATATCAGAAGACATTGCGCATAAAATTTTTGGCGTTTTGTTTTCCTGGCCCTGCATTATAAAAGTAGTTCCTACCTGGTAGATGTCATCAGCATTTTTCTGGTACTTGTCGTAGCTCATCTCATTGAGGATATACAATGAAATAAGCATGCAGCATACAAGACCGGCGCACAAACCAAAAATATTGATGAATGAAAACACTTTATTCTTCATCAGGTTGCGCCAGGCGATTTTAAAATAACTTTTTAGCATAAAAAATCAATTTTTTAAATTTTCTGCTTATAAGAAGTAAAAAAATTAAGCCACATATTTGGCTATTGATTTTCAAAAGGTTAGAATTTAAATTAAAATAAAAACTGTACGGTTTTGATACAGTCTATGTCCCGGTTTGATACACTGTGATATTTCGATTTTAATCTAAAAAGTATTTTGTTTAGCGAAAGAATTACTGCATATCATAGCTTAGTAATTAAAAGTGATCTGAATGCTATTTTCGTTTATTCATTGCTGTTATAGCAAACGAACTAATTACGAAAATTTCTTTTTTCTACTTTTGAATGGATTGAAATCCATTCTTACAATATCAACCGTTCCCACGGAACTGAAATCATTTTCACATTTGCATATTTTTCGAATTTGCTAATTAACTATTCACTTCTCAAACTCTTCACAGGATTGGCGCTGGCTGCTTTTATTGCCTGGAAGCTAACCGTAGCAAGAGCTACAAGCAATGTTAGTATTGCAGCGAGTATAAAAACCCACCAATGAATATCAATCCTGTATGCAAAATCCTGCAACCATTTTGTCATCGCATACCAGGCTACAGGAAATGCAATGATCGCGGATATCAAAACCAGTTTTACAAAATCTTTTGAAAGCAAGCTTACGATGGATCCGACGTTGGCGCCTAAAACTTTCCGCACGCCAATTTCTTTTACGCGCTGTGTTATTGCGAAAGCGGATAAGCCGAACAATCCCAGGCAGGCGATGAAAATAGCAATACACGCAAATACCGTAAAGATCGTTTCCTGGCGCTGTTCAGCCTGGTAAAGCTTTGAAAACTTTTCATCAAGAAATGAATATTGATAGGGAAGATCAGGAAGATATCTTTGCCACGCATCCTGCAGAGTTGTCAATGCCGAAGAAACATTTTGCCCGGATATTTTTAGGGAAATACTGTTATAAAAACTATTGTTGCCAGATGAAGCCGGCATAATAAAAATCAGCGGTTTAATTTTCTCGTGGAATGATTCAAAATTAAAATCCTTCATTACGCCGATAATGTGGCCGGTAAGGGTACCATATTTAAAATCTTTCCCCACGGCCTCCTCCGGCGATTTCCATCCAACTGCTTTTACTGCAGATTCATTAATCACAAAATTGGAAGTGTCTGTTCCGTACTCGCGGGAAAAATTTCTGCCTGCCACCATGCGAATACCATAGGTAGGAATAAAATCATAATCGGTTGCCACATATCTTATATCGGCTTTTATGGGCACCATTGAGTCAGCCCCCGGCGCAGAAGCGCCCATGTCGTCCAACAATCTGCCTGTGGGGATCCTGGATGATAAGCCTACAGACTTGATATTTGGATTTCGCAATAAAGTATTTCTGAACGATTCATATTGATTATTCAATTGGCCGTAATAAGGCAAGGTAACGACATGGTCTTTATCATAACCCAATGAAGCATTTTGCATATAATGCAACTGTTGAAATACAACGATGGTGGTGATGATCAAAATAATTGAAATAGCGAACTGTGTTACTACAAGCACTTTGCGAAAATTGATACTGCTTCCGCTGACCTTAAAAATTCCTTTTAAGGTTTTAACCGGCTTAAAGGAAGACATGAACAATGCCGGGTAAACTCCTGAAATAAAACCGACGATAAACGGAGTGAGAAACAAAGGAATCAACACCTGCCATTTCAATAAAAGGGAAATTGAAAGTTCTTGTCCTGAAAGCTGGTTAAGCCACGGAAGCGTAAAATACAAGCAGATGAAAGCGAACAAAGTCGCCACCCATGAGATAATGATTGATTCGCTTAAAAACTGGAAAACCAACTCTTTTCTCCTGGCGCCAATTACTTTCCTGATGCCGATTTCTTTGGCACGAATTGCAGAACGGGCGGTAGAAAGGTTCATATAGTTGATGCAGGCTATCAATAAAATAAACAATGCAATCGCTGAAAAAATGTATACCCGTGCAATATCCCCGTTTGGTTCGGCCTCGTAATCAGTATGCGAATACAAATGGATATCCGTAAGTTTTTGCAAACCGAGACTGGTAGCTTTCGAAGGTTTTACGCCGCCATACTGACCGGCCATGTGGTTATCAAGAAAGGCGGAAAACCTTGCTTCCATCTTTTTAATGTCATAATTTTTTGGAAGCTTTATGTATGTAAAGAACGAATTATTGCCCCAGTTGGTTCTCAAATTTTCGGCTCCATACACAGCGGAATCCTTTAGAGTATTGAATGAAACGAGGATATCCGGATGCAGGTGGGCATTAGGCGGAAAAGCTTTGTAGATACCCGTTACCTTAACATCAAACTGGTTATTGGCACGAAGCACTTTATTAATCGGATCTTCATTACCAAAATATTTTTTTGCAGTTTCTTCCGTCAACATAACGGAGAAAGGATCGGACAAGGCTGTCTTCGGATTACCTTTTAAAACTTTTACTGTAAATACGTCAAAAAGATTTTCATCTGCAAAATATACGTCAGGCTGATTGATCAATTTGTCTTTATAACGAAAAGGTAAAGAACCGTTATTCAGCAGGCGCGTCATCTTTTGAATTTCAGGAAAGTCGGATGGCATATAATAACCAAACGGCGGCGCAATCGCACTTAACTTTAGCGTCTGCTCACCATTACCGTTATAAAAAGTTCTGGTTACCCTGTAAACCTGGTCTGCATCTTTATTGTAGCGGTCGTAGCTCAGTTCGTTTATTATATACGTAAGAATCAGCAGGCAGCATGTCAGCCCTACGGTCAATCCAAATAAATTGATAAATGAAATGAACCGGTAGCGGGCCAGGTTGCGCCACGCGATTTTGAAATAATTTTTAAACATAACTTACATTTTTATCTGTGATCTGAATATTTATTTGCGTTTATTCGTTCTCGTTATAGTAAACAAACAAACTATACCAATTTCTATTTTTTTTTTGA